>JALUFE010000040.1 GCA_027052175.1 Helicobacteraceae bacterium
TTCGATGGAGATTGTTACAGGTTCAACGACCGCGCTGATAACGCCGTTTAAAGACGGAAAACTTGACGAAGCACAATACGCCCAGCTGATCCAGCGACAGATAGACAACGGGATAGATGCCGTCTGTCCGGTAGGAACGACGGGTGAGAGCGCAACACTGACACATGACGAGCACAAAAGGTGTATAGAAATTGCCGTAGAGGTGTGTAAAAACACTCCTACGAAAGTGTTGGCAGGTGCTGGAAGCAACGCGACTCATGAAGCTATAGAAATTGCCAAACATGCAGAATCTTGCGGAGTCGATGCTATCTTCTCCGTCAGTCCGTATTACAACAAGCCTTCTCAGGAGGGGCTGTATCAGCACTACAAAGCGATCGCTTCGGCCGTTCCTGATCTCCCGTTTATGCTCTACAACGTTCCGGGACGCACAGGTGTGGACATCCTGCCGGATACCGTTATCCGTCTTTTCGATGATGTACCGAATATCTACGGCATCAAGGAGGCTACGGGAAGTTTGGAGCGAACGATCGCGCTGCTTTCAAGAAGACCGGAACTCAAAGTTTTCAGCGGTGACGATGCTATAGATTATCCTATCCTTGCAAACGGTGGAGCGGGGATAACAAGTGTGACGGCAAACCTGCTGCCGGATATGAAGTCCAAGCTTGTTTCCAGTGCACTTGCAGGTGACTTCCAAACATCCAAAGCACTTAACGACAAGCTCTACCCCGTCAACAAAGTACTTTTTTGTGAATCAAACCCGATCCCTATCAAAGCTGCGATGTACATAGCCGGACTGCTCGATACACTTGAGTACAGACTTCCACTCGTTCCACCGAGTATGGAAAATATGAAGAAGATCGAACTTGTTATCAAAAACTACGACATCAAAGGATTTTAAGATATGAACTGCAAACAATTCGAAGGAAAAACGCTTTTTATCAGCGGCGGCACGAGGGGCATTGGAAAGGCGATCGTCTATGCTTTTGCAAAAGAGGGATGTGATGTTGCATTTACCTATGCTTCAAGAAGCGAAACGGCGGATGAAATCGTGAAGGATTTGGAAGAGAACTACGGTGTAAAATCTCGTGCGTACCGACTGGACATACTACAACCTGAAACATACAAGGATGTCTTCAGTGCATTCGATGCGGATTTCGACAGACTCGACTTTTTCATCTCCAACGCAATCATCAGCGGTCGTGCTGTTGTCGGCGGTTTCGGTCCTTTTATGCGTTTAAAACCAAGAGGACTGAACAACATCTGGACAGCGACGGTCGATGCGTTCGTTGTAGGTGCACAGGAAGCTGCAAAAAGGATGGAAAAAGTCGGTGGTGGCAGCATCATCTCGATGAGCTCTACAGGGAACCTTATCTATACGCCAAACTATGCAGGGCATGGGGCGAACAAAGCGGCAGTCGAGGCGATGGTACGCTACGCAGCGGCAGAACTCGGTGAAAAAGGGATCCGTGTCAATGCCGTCAGCGGCGGGCCTATCGATACCGACGCGTTACGCGCCTTTCCAAACTACGATGAAGTACGTGCAGAGACCGAGAGAAGAAGCCCGCTTAACAGAATGGGACAGCCTGAAGATCTCAGTGGAGCATGCAAGTTTCTCTGCAGTGATGAAGCGAGCTGGGTAACAGGACATACACTCATCGTCGATGGAGGAACAACCTTCCAATAAGGAGAACATCATGGGTGCAAAAGAATTGGCAAACTATACATACGAAGAGTATCTTCAAATAGATGCTTCTACGTCTGAAAACGAAAGATATGAACTGATATTTGGACATATCTATATGATGAGCGGAGCGAGTGCTGCACATCAGGATATTGTAGGTGATATTTTCTATATACTCAAAAACCTACAAAACGAGACAAAATGTCTGCCAAGAGTTGCACCTTTTGACTTGAAAATAGAGTGTCATGGGACAACCAATGTCGTTCAACCCGACATTATGCTCTTTTGTCATGACAAAGATCTTCCATGTGCCGTTTTTGAGGTACTCTCGCCCTCTACGGCTTATAAGGACAAAACGGTTAAAAAGGATCTCTATGAAGCGTGCGGTGTGCTTAACTACTTCATAGTCGATCCCGAAGCTAAAACGATCGATAAATTTTTACTTGAAAACGGAAGTTACAACTATGTAGGCTGCTTCGGCCTTCCAGATGATATGATGATAGAGTGTATAGACAAAAAAGTCGAGGTAGCCAAACTTTTTGATGAAGAAAAACAAGACGAGGATGACAATGAGTAACAATGAAACGATGAAAAAAGTTGAAGAACTGGTTTACAACAACGATAGTGAGGGATTTAAAAAACTTATAGACTCACTGGATGATGTCAACATTGAGGACAAATACGGCTGGACGCCGCTGCATCTTGCCATCCGTCGCGGCAGAGAGGAAATGGTGCGCTATCTTGTTGAAGAAAAAAATGCCAATATCGACATCCAGGACAATTCAGGCTGGACGCCTTTGATGGAGGCGATCATGGATGACTTTCCAAATATAGTCAAATACCTTGTCGAAAAAGGTGCCGATCTCTCCATCGCCAACAAAAGAGGTGCGACCGCATCGATGCTTGCACGAAAATTCGGTAGAACATCAATGTATAAGTACCTTTCGTAGGTACTTCTTCACTTTTAGCCTTTTATTAGCACTCTTTGGATAAAATCCTTTAAAAAAAGGCATTTTGTTTGCTCAATCTCCCAAATATTTTAGCTTCTATTCGTATCGTTTTAGCGCCCTTGATGTTTTGGGTCATTCTCAATCCTCAGGTATGGGTGAAAAACGGGTGGGATATAACATGGAATTACTATTTTGCCGCCTTACTCTTTGTACTTGCGAGTGTGACGGACTTTTTTGACGGCTATATTGCCAGAGAGTGGGGCCAGTCCACTATGCTTGGAGCTATCCTCGATCCTTTGGCGGACAAGATGCTCACGCTTGCGGCTTTTTTGGGACTGATGGTCGAAGGGAGTGCCAACCCGTGGGCGATCTATATCATCATCGTTCGCGAACTCTTTATCACCGGGCTTCGTACAGTTGCAGTAAGCGAAGGCATCAGTGTCAAAGCTTCCTGGTCCGGCAAAATCAAAACTGTTGCACAAATGTTCGCCATAGGTTTTTTGCTGATGCACTGGCCATATGGCGAGCTGCTTCTTTGGATAGCGGTCATTATAACTGTCTACTCCGGACTGGAATACCTTTGGGGCTTTAAAAACGCCCTTTTAAGGGATATCGCGAAATGAAAAGGAGTATCACGTTATGAGTTGGTTTATCGCCTTTTTGGTGCTTTCGTTTTTAATCTTTTTTCATGAACTCGGACATTATACCGCTGCAAGGCTGATGGGTGTTTATGTCGAAGTTTTTTCTATCGGTTTCGGTCCGAGACTTGCCTCCTTTCGAGCGTTCGGAAACGAATGGCGCATAAGCGCGATCTTTCTCGGCGGTTATGTCAAGATGAAAGGTCAGGATGACAGCGATCCAACAAAAAAAAGTAGCGATCCCGACAGTTATACATCCAAAAAACCTTGGCAGCGTATCATCATTCTTTTTGCCGGCCCCTTTGCAAATTTTCTGATCGCTTATATCTTCTTTTTTACTATCGCTTTGGGTGGTCCTGCCGTACTTGAACCCGTTATAGGCGATGTTGTCAAAGAGTCTCCAGCACAAAAGGCGGGACTGCAAAAAAATGACAAAATCATCGCTATTAACGGGAAAAAAGTGCACACCTGGAGTGAGATGGCCAAAGAGGTCGCATCTTCGCAAGGTACATTGAAGTTTCAAATAGAGCGCGGCGGTTCCGTAGAGTTCAAAACCATTACGCCACAGCTTCGGGATGCCAGAAACGAATTCAATGAGAAGATCAAACGACGTATGATAGGTATCAGCAGTGCCGGAGTGACGAAAAAAATGCAGTTTGGGATTCTTGGTAGCTTTAAATATGCATGGGATAAAACCGTCTGGGCTTCGACAATGATTTTCAAAGGTATAGAAAAGCTCATCACAGGTGCGGTTCCCGCCAAAGAACTCGCCGGAGTTGTCACTATCGTCAAGATAACGGCAGATGCAGCGAATGCAGGATGGATGGCGGTACTCTTTTTTGCCGCACTTATTTCAGTCAATCTTGGCGTACTCAATCTGCTGCCTATCCCGGCTCTCGATGGAGGTCACATAATGTTCAATCTTTATGAGATGCTTACACATAAAGAGCCGAGTGAAGCGATGCTTTATCGCCTTACTATGGCCGGATGGGTTATTCTCATCGGACTGATGGGACTTGGACTCTATAACGATATCAACAGGCTTATAGGAAGTTAAAAAATAAACAAAGAGAGATTTGCAATGACAGAGTTAGAATACAAACTGCATATAGACAATGTTATCAGACGCGTTGAAGAGGCAAGATTGCGCGTAAGCGCACATCACATCGTCAAGATCGTAGCCGTGAGCAAATATGTCAACAGCGAAGCGATCAAACGGCTTTATGAGATTGGCCAACGTGCTTTTGGCGAGAACAGAGTCCAAGACCTGCGCCAAAAATCTCAAGAGCTTGAAGATCTCCCGTTGGAGTGGCACTTCATAGGTAATCTACAAAAGAACAAGATCAACAATCTGCTTGACATCAACCC
>JALUFE010000041.1 GCA_027052175.1 Helicobacteraceae bacterium
CTTTACTCTTCGTTAGGTAACCTTCACCGTAGCGCCCGCTACGGCTCAGAACATCTGCCTTGATTAAAACTCTCTTGATAACGCTGAGACTACTTAGGAGTTTTGCAAGAAGTCTAATGATATTATCTAAAAAATTTCTCTCTTTAAAGAAAATCTTTCCATTTTAAGTGATGATTTATCTTCAAAAAGATACTATCGTATAATGAAATCGTTACTTCTTGTTGCTATTATAGCTTTTTCACTTGTCGCCGATGAAAAGATTCGCGTACAGCTTAATTGGAAGCCGCAATTTGAATTTGCGGCATTCTATATGGCAAAAGAGTTTGGTTTTTACGGTGAAGCAGGCTTGGATGTTGATTTACGGCATATCGATCCCAAACATCCTGTAAACATTCTCCGGGAGATGAAGGAGGGGAGAGCGGATGTAGCCGTCTATTATCCATCCATCATTCCTTTGGCGGCAAGAAATGACAACTATCTGCTGCTCTCCTATCTTTTTCAAAACTCATCATTGATTGCTCTTTCAAAGCAACCGCCTCAAAAGCTTGAGCACAGCTGTTTGTATCTGAGTAAAAACGAGTACAACGGTCCTGTAGATCTGATGTTGCGGAAGCTGGGCGTTACATGTCGCAGACCCTACAGTTTTAAAGCTTTTTTGGCAGATCCCAAGGGGATGCTCACCTCGACACGGTTTAAGGAGGAAATGGATCAAAGCGAGATTTTTAGACTGGAGCCTGGAAAGTATGGATACGATATGTATGACGATATCCTTTTTAGCAGGCGGGAGTATTATAAGACACACAAAGTGGCGCTTCGTAGATTTGTGTTGGCGACACTCAAAGGATGGCGGTATGCGTTGGAGCATATCGATGAAGCTGCACGGATCATCCATAAAAAATACGCTCGCGACTTGAGCGTAACGACTTTAAAAAAGCAAGCCGGCAAGATTTTGGCATATTCCGTATTTTCACTTGACAAAGTCGGACTGTTCAATCCGCAGCGAATGCGCAGAATATGCAGTCTTTACAAGGAGAGCGGTCTGTTGGAAAAAGAGGCGGATATCTACAGTTTTATAGATCCGCTTTTTATCGATACACTGCCGCTTAGTTTCAAACAGCGTAGATTGATCGCACAAACGCCGGTTCTCTACAGTGAAACTTTCTGGCCCCCTTTTACAATGCTGGACAAAAAGCACAGAATCTATGGAATGATCGAAGATTACATTGAACTTGTTCGCAGGCGTACCGGACTCGATATGCGTTTTGTCTATGAGAAGAGCTGGAGCGAGGTGCTGGAAAAGATCCGACAGGGGCGTCTCGATATGGCAATGGCAACCGGTCAGACGCCTGAACGTCGCAGATATGCCGTTTTTTCTAAACCCTACGGTATATACGATTTTGCCATAGCGAGCAGGAGAGGGCGTATCTACAGTGACGCGGAGGAGCTCAGAGGCAGGCGTGTCGCAGTCGGCAGGCGCTATACGGCCGAAGCAATGCTATTGCATAAAAACAAAAACATAGATATCGTTCCCGTAAAAACAACGGCCGATGCACTCTCTCTACTGGAGAAAGGGCAAGTCGATGCGGTGGTGGATATACTTCCTGTTGTCTCTTACGAGATCGTCGATGGGCAGTACAAAGACATAGTTATTTCTGGCAGACTGGCTGAAAAATTCGCACTTGAAGCGATGTTTCGCAAAGAACTTTCCGCAGTGCGGGATATTTTCAATCTTGCACTTGATTCAATCTCCGCCGATGAGCGCAAACATATAGAAAAACGGTATGATTTGAAATACGTTTACATTATCGATGTTCAGAAAATACGCTATTTTAAGTTTGTTATCGGGTTACTGATCGCGCTTCTGACCATCGCTCTTTTTCTGGGTTTTCGCTTCTATCGGGAGATAGAAAGAAGAAAAAAGGCGGAGGAGATATTGCGCAGGCAGGTGATATACGATTCACTTACCCAGCTTTATAACCGCCGCTTCTTCAACGAATTTATGGAAACCGAGCTGGCATTTGCAAAGCGGTATGGAGCGACGATGCTTTTTGGCATTTTCGATATCGACAACTTCAAGCTTTATAACGACCGTTACGGTCATTTGGCCGGAGATGACGTTTTGCGCAGTGTTGCAGGGGAGATCAAGAGACTTTGCAAACGCAAAAGTGACTTTGTCTTCCGTCTGGGAGGAGAAGAGTTCGGCATCTATACGCGAGTGGAAAATGAAGAGGAACAGATGCAGGCGTATGTAGATCATTTTGTCAAGAGTATTGAAGCGCTTCAGATCGAGCACAAAGGCAATCAGCCTTACGGTGTCGTCACGATTTCGCTGGGAGCGGTTATAGCAAAGATCCATCCCCACGCGACAGTGACGCTTGAAGAGATTTATAAAAAAGCCGACGATCTTATGTACGAAGCGAAAAAAGCGGGCAAAAACCGCGCGTTTTTTGAACGGATGGAGTTTCGGGATTAGACTAAAACAGCCTTTTTCTCTCCCTCTTTGATTTCACCGATGATATAGGAACCCTCTGCAGTTGCAAGCACATCTTCGACATCTTGCTCTTCTACGACAAGGATCATACCTACACCCATATTGAATGCCCGAAACATCTCCTCCTCTTCGACATGTTTACCGATAAGATCGAAGATCGGGAGCGTTTTTATGCTGCTTTTTTGTACCTCGGCATAGAGATGATCTGGTAGGACACGTGGGAGGTTTTCAACGATCCCGCCACCTGTGATGTGAGCAAGGGCGACGATTTTGTCTTTGAGCGCTTTGAAGGTTTTGACATAGATATTTGTGGGACGTAGGAGTGTTTCTATAAGCGGTTTGCCTTCGAACTCATCATCAAACTGCATACCCATCTTCTCAAAGAGCACCTTTCTCGCAAGTGAGAAGCCGTTGGAGTGCAGCCCGGAACTAGGCAAAGCGATGAGTTTTTGTCCCGCTTTGACTCTGGAGACTCTGTCCATCTCATTTTTTTCCGCTACACCCACGGCAAATCCGGCAAGGTCATAGTCTTCTTTGGCATACATTCCGGGCATCTCCGCCGTTTCACCGCCGATAAGTGCACACTCTGCCTGGCGGCATCCTTCGGCTATACCCGCAACGACGTTGGTGGCTACTTCCACTTCCAGTTTACCGGTTGCATAGTAGTCCAAAAAGAAGCTTGGCGTACCGAAGTTACAGATAAGATCGTTGACACACATCGCCACAAGGTCGATCCCAACGGTGTTGTGGATGCCGCTGTCTATGGCAAGTTTGAGTTTCGTTCCCACGCCGTCGGTTGCAGCAAGCAAAACCGGTTCATTGTAGCCTTTTGGCAGTTCAAATGCACCCGCAAAGCTGCCTATACCGCCAAGAACACCGGGTACGGCGGTTGATTTGACAAGTGGTTTGATGTTTTCGACAAAACTGTTTCCGGCATCGATATCGACACCGGCATCTTTATAGCTGATCATTTTCGCTCCATCATGTAAAAAGTATGTAGGGCACCTCTAAAAACCCTACGTTGCCTCAGCATTATAGCAAATGTACTTATTCAAGGCAGAACTTTGAAGTCGCTACTGGTAGCTTCGAAAAGTTCTAACGAAGAAGTAGTGCGCCTGCTTAATGCCCTATGGGAGCCTAAAATAGGAGCAATCTTGCGTAAAAATTTTTCTCACCGTAGCTACGGCTACGCTTCAAAAAATATTTTTCACAATCTCACTCCTATTTTAGGCTCTGAGACAATTTAGGGTTTTTAGAAGTGCCCTGTAATTATATCATAGCGGTGTGTTATAATACCTTATGGAAAACAAGAGTATATTGATCGTCGATGATGAAAAACTCAATGTCGAGCTTGCCGGAGCGTATCTGAAAGAGGAAGGGTATCGCACCCTTTTTGCCCTAAGCGGAGCGAAAGCTCTGGAGATGATACAAAGCCAGAAGATCGATCTGATCCTGCTTGATATCAATATGCCAAAACTCGACGGATTTGCCGTATGCGAGAAACTCAAAGCCGACAGGGAGTTTGCCGATATTCCCGTTATATTTCTTACAGCCCTCAGTGACATCGACAATATAACCAAAGCTTTTGAAGTCGGTGGAGTGGACTATATCGTCAAGCCTTTCAATCCACTCGAGCTCAAAGCACGTGTCAAAACACAACTTAAAGTGCTTACACTGATGGAGGATTTACGGCAAAAACAGTCACGCCTTGCGCAGCTCTCTATCAGCGATCCCTTCACGAAGCTCCCCAATGCGCTCTATTTCGAATCGCAGCTCAAGATAACGCTCAAAAGCGAGCCGGTTTGGGTCATACAGCTCAAAATCGAGAAGCTTGAGAAGCTCAACAGACTCTATGGATTTAGTAAAACGAACAAAGTGCTTGCACGCTTTGCAAAACTGCTGCAAGAAAGCTGCTACTCCAATGCAAAGATAGCGCGTCTGTATGGAGGGAGCTTCGGTATCCTTTTTAGCAATCACTCTGTAGGTGAGATCGAGAAAAATATGATCATGATACGCAAAGCGCTTCAAGCCGACAAAGTTCTTGGTGGAGGAGTCATAAGCGTTGATGCTGCTGTTATGCATCTCAAAGAGAGCATATCGCTTGAGAGAGTCTATATCAAACTGCAACAGGGATTGGACAAG
>JALUFE010000042.1 GCA_027052175.1 Helicobacteraceae bacterium
CGCTCCAAAGCCCATGCCAAAAGCTTTGAGTGGCTTGATAATAGACTCGCTTGGTTTTTTGTCAATAAAAATCTTGGGAAATGAATGAATTAATTATCTATTCGGTCAGTGCCGGCATTGCCTCATTGTTTTTTTTGCGTGTAAAGATACCGCTGCAGTATCAGCATTGCCGCGATCGAGTCGATCCGTCCGTCTCTGATGTGGCGCATCTCGCCTCTGATGAGTTCCTCCGCCTCTTTGGAGCTGCCAGTCTCATCCTCATAGCAGACTGCACCGTCAAAATCGACAAGCTGCATAAAGTGTGTAATGCGGCGTTTCATTTCCATTTCACTGCTACCGCCAAGAGGGATGCCTACAACAACCTTTCTCACCTCCCACTCCTCTAGCAGCCTTTTGATCTCCTCGGCCGCCTGGTTGCGGTTTCTGCGAAGAACGGCTTTTAACGGCACTGCCGTTTTGCCGTCGGGCGAATACGCCACACCTATGCGCTTGAGACCGATATCGAGTGCGATGATGGCCGCCATCATTTTCCCAGACAGAAACTGCCGAACATTTTATCGAGCATCTCGTCATTTTCAAAAGGGCGGGTAATAAAATTAAGCTCTTTCACAGCCTGATTCAGACAAAAAGAGAATATCTCAAGCTCTCCCTCTTCAAGCGGATCAAACGACTCTTCGATGGAGCGTATCGTCGCTTCGACTGCCTGTATCTGACGGGTAGAGATCAGCATGACCTCATCCGCAACATTCGAGGCATCAAGAATTTTCTGCAGTTTCACAATCAGTGCATCCACGCTCTCTTTGGTATTGACTTCGACATCGAACGGCAATTCTCTGTCAAATTTCTGAGGCAGATCAACTTTGTTCTTGACATAAATCACCTTTTTTTCATCGGCATAATTTTTAACAAGTTCCAAGATTGCTCTATCTTCGTCATCTTCTTCACGGCTTCCGTCAAAAAGTACTATAACTATATCACTTTGCTCTATGGCTTCTTTACTGCGTTTTATCCCTATCTGCTCGATCTCGTCATTGGCCTCCCTGATTCCCGCCGTATCGACGATGCGAATAAGATGAGAGCCTATGCGCACCTGCTCTTCGATCGTGTCGCGTGTCGTTCCGGCGATGTCACTCACAATAGCACGTTCGTAATTCAAAAGGGCATTAAGCAGCGAACTTTTACCGACATTGGGCTTACCGACGATTGCAACTTTAAACCCCTGCATCAACCCCTCTCTGCTTTTACTTGCCTGGAGTGTTCTTTGAAGTGATTTTTTCAGTTCATTAAGCTTTTTTTCTATCTGCTCCAAGATATCTTGAGGCAGATCCTCTTCGGCATAATCGATACTTACTTCAGAATATGCAAGGATATGAATGATCTCGTCTCTGATCTGCTCGATATACTCTTTAAGCTCTCCCTTGATCTGTTTTGCCAGTATCTTCGCCGCATCTTCACTTTGTGCCTCGATGAGTTTTGCGATCGCTTCGGCTTCACTCAGATCGATTCTTCCGTTTAAAAAAGCACGTTTGCTGAACTCTCCGGGCTCTGCGAGTCTTGCCCCAAAATTCAGTGCTGCTTTGAGGATGCTTCCGGCTACAATCATCCCACCATGACACTGAAACTCGACAACATCCTCCGCAGTAAAAGAGTGTGGCCCCTTAAAATAAAGCACGATCGCTTCGTCGATAAGGTCATCGTTGGCATCGTACAGATTTGTCAGTGTTGCATAGCGTGGCTTGAGAGAGTCTTTGTGTGTAAGTTTTCTGGCGATTTCAACTGCTTTGTCCCCACTGATGCGCACGATGGCTATGGAGCCGACTCCGTGCGCCGTAGCGACAGCAGCGATTGTCTCAGTAGTTGTAGTCATTGATGATGATGTACTTCAGCCCGTCCCGGGTCGTGCGTATGGCTACATACTTATCCGGATAAGCGGCACGCAGCTCGCGAAGCGCGATCTGAACAAGTACACCGTCGAGTATCTTCGTCTGTGCACGACCATCGCGATCGACATTTTCCTTTACACCTTCGAGATAGCGACGAACGGCTTCTTCCTGATTTTTCAAAAATTCGGCAATCTCCAACCGCAATCCCAGATCATACTTGGAGTTAAGCCAGTTAAAAAGCATATAAGAGAGCGCCTTGTAGCGATACCCCTCCTTCCCTATAAGGAGTGCTGCGTCTGCTCCGTTAAGTTCTACATAGACGGTATTTTCGTCATATGCGCTTACTTTGATTTCATCCAGATCGAAACAGAGTTGATCGAAAAGTGCATGCAGCTCTGTTTCGATCTCCGCTATCGCTTCTTCGAGTGCTACAGAGGTTTCCTCTTCTTCAAAAGAGGGCTCTTCATCCTGGGAAGAGACAAACGAGGTCGGCATCGCATATGCTTCTTCACGCTCCTCCCTTGCCATTTCCTCTTTTGGAGCGACTTCAACCCTCTTGTCTGTATGCGCTTCCATCTTCTGGGCAGCATCTTTTTCCGCTTTGGTCGTTTTTGATCTATCCACTGCAGCGACAATGATCGCTTTCTTTCCAAATAGACCCAAAAAGCCGCTACTTGGATACTGAACAACTTCCACAACAAGCTCCGTTACCGAACAGCCAAGCTCCACCGCAGCCTGAGAATATGCATCTTCGAGTGTATATGCTTCTATCTTTATCATGACTGCTTCTCACTTTTTTTCTTTTTTTCTATGTGCTCTTTGAGATCTTTCGCATTTTGAAACTGTCTGTTGATTATAAGCTGCTGCACGATAGAGGCGAGGTTGTTGACAAACCAGTAAAGCACAAGCCCTGAGGGGAATGTCACAAAGAAGAAAGTGAAGATAACCGGCAGATACTTCATCACCTTCTCCTGCATCGGGTCTGTAAAGTTCGTCGGTGTAAGACGCTGCTGATAGAACATAGACGCACCCATAAGGATAGGCAGTATAAAAGTATGATCCATTCTTGAGAGGTCTGTGACCCACAGCATCCACGGTGCACCTTGTAGCTCAACCGCATTGAGCAGTACACGATAAATGGCAAAGAAAACAGGAATCTGCAGGATCATCGGCAGACATCCACCAAGCGGATTGGCTCCATGTTTCTTGTAAAGCTCCATCACCGCCGCATTCATTCGCTGCGGATCCCCTTTGTATTTCTGCTGCAGCTCTTTGACTTTCGGTGCGATCTGTTTCATCTTCTGCATCGAAACCATGCCCTTGTAAGTAAGCGGATAGAGGATGAGACGCACAAGCAGTGTCAGCGCTATGATCGCCCAGCCCCAGTTCCCTATGTGTTCATACAGCCACAAAAGCACCATAAAGAGTGGCTTGGCAACAAAAGTGAACCAGCCGAACTCGACGGCATTAGTAAGAACGGGATCGATCGCTTTGAGCGTTTTATACTCTTTTGGCCCGATATAGCCTTTAAAACTCATGTCCGGTCTGGCATCCATATAAAGAACCGGATTGTTCTTGCTGTCCCCGTCAACGATGACACTCGTGTCTTTTCCGATGTCGTAAAAGATAGTCGCCGTATACTGGTCAAATGCACTTGCTAGTAATACATCGCTGAATGTTTGTCTTTCATCCGCATCACCATCTTCAATGATATGGACGACCTTGTCTCCCGTATAAACAAGCACTCCGGCTGCCGCCATCAATTTCTTGCTTACTTCCGGTCTGTGACCGATATAGACAAAATAACGTTTCTCTTTGGAGAGTTTGATATGCGCGTCGTAGTGTCCGTCTTTGTAGAAAGTCAGCTTCTTCGTTACAGTCAGTTCCGGAAGCTTTTGTGTCAGTGTAACCGTGACCGGACCATTTTTCAAAGTTGCCTCTTTGATGGAAGCGGTGTATGGTATTTTTGCCGCTTCTTCATTGAGTTTTTCATCTACAAAGCGGATAAAGAGCGGTTTGGCTCCTTCATTGGGAATGACTTGGGCATGCAGATCGTCACTATCACGAAAACGTTCATCAAGCAGCTCTTTGGACGCGATACGCCCCAACGTGTCAAGCTTGAGGATAAAGTCATCGGCTTTGATTGTCGTTACGATTGTCGAAGCACTCTCGGCGAGCTTTTCCGTTTTAGATATCTTGTGACCTGCAAGTTTGGAGGTCGTATCCTCCGCTTTTTTTTGTGTCGACTGCGTCACCACGCTCTTTGAGGCATTCGCCTCATTTTGCATATCATTCTGCTCCGGCGGAAATATCGCCGTATAGCCCACGAAAAAAATGACTGAGAGCACAACAGCTACCATCAGTCTTTGATTTGGAGTCATCTTCTCAAACACATTTACCCTTTGTACAAAAAATTTTTAATGATGATGTAACGGTTTTTTTTATTTGGAACCAACCAATATTTTATCTCCTCTATCCTCAGTTTTTCAGGACAGAAGCAGCTCTTTTCGATAATCGGATAATCTATCCCTCCCTCAAAAAGCTGATTGCAACGCAGTATTCTAATAAAAGTGTGGTAAAAAGCAGTTGAAATGGAGGAATTTTCAAAATGAATTCTCGCATATTCACTGCACGTGGGATAGTACCTGCAGCTACCGTAACCTAAAAGCGTAAAAAATTTCTGGTAAAGCCACAAAAGTTTCAAA
>JALUFE010000043.1:0-8221 GCA_027052175.1 Helicobacteraceae bacterium
GAGTAACTTTTCGTTAGTGAAGTTCCATTAGAATACATCGCAATTTCGGTCTGAGATATTTTCAGGCCCAATAATGAAAGGTGTGATTCTATGAAAAAACTGCTCTCTTTTGTAGGTTCGATGAAAAGTATGGCCGTGTTGATGCTTGTATTTGCTGTGTCTATCGGATATGCCACTTTTGTCGAGAATGATTACGGTACCATGACCGCCAAAGCGGAGATTTACAATGCACGCTGGTTTGAAGTGCTGCTTGTGCTGTTGGCCGTCAATCTTGTGTATAATATTTATCGTTATAGAATGTTTTCAAAAAAGAAGATGCCCGTGTTTATATTTCATACGGCGTTTCTCATAATTTTGACAGGGGCGGCAATTACGCGTTATATAGGGTATGAGGGAACGATGCATATCCGAGAAGGACAGACGATCAACTATATTGTCAGTTCCGATCCGTATATGCAGATCACGGCAGAAGCAGAGGGAGAAAAAGTTGCCAAGGAGCGTAAGCTCTATCTTTCCAAAAGAGGCGGAAACTCCTTTTCCCAAAGCTTGAATGTTGCGGGGAAAAAGGTCGATGTCAAACTGCTTGAGTATATCCCTGATGCCGTGGAGAAAGTTGTGGCAGATCCAAAGGGAGTGCCTATGCTTGATTTGATGATTACGGGTGCCGGCGGCGGAAAACCTGCGGCACTGGCAGAGGGAGAGTTCTATGATGCCGGTACGCTGGTACTTGATTTCGATTCCCATCAGAAGTTTAACAAGCCGACTATAGAGATCTTTGTCAAAAACGGCAAGCTTTATATGGCACATGACATGAAACTCTCCTATTTTACTATGGCGGACCGTACCAGAGGAGAACTTCCTGCTTCTGAAAAAGAGCCTTTGAAAGCGCGGACACTCTACTCTACGGCGTTAGGTAGTTTCGTGCTTCGTTCTTTTTATCCGAAAGCGACGAAAAAAATTGTCTCCAACGAGAAAAAATCGTCACCTCGAATGATGAAGATGAACTCAAGCGGCTTGGATGCACTGAAGTTTGCTGTGAGTGTAGACGGGAAAAAGAAAGATGTGATGATATTCGGTCAAGCGGGCATGGAAGCAGAGCCGACCGTGCTGTATGACAACGGCGTGAAGATTTCTCTTGCCTATGGGGCGAAAGAGATCAGGCTTCCGTTTGCCATCAAGCTCGTAGATTTCATCTTGAAACGCTATCCGGGCTCTATGAGTCCTGCGTCGTATGAGAGTGATGTCGTTCTTATAGACAAACAAAATGGAGTGACAATGCCGTATAAAATATATATGAATCATGTACTTGACTATAAAGGGTACAGATTTTTTCAAGCTTCGTATGATCGTGACGAGGGAGGAACCGTTCTTTCAGTCAACCACGATCCGGGTACTCCTTGGGCGTATGTCGGATACCTGATGCTCGGGATCGGCTTCTTCTGGTCGTTTTTTGCCAAAAATCTCCGTTTCGCACAGCTTATGAAAGTTGCACAAAAGGCGCGAGACAAAAAGGAAACTCTTGTATCTTTGCTTGCAGCGGTACTTCTCGCGCTAGCCACACCAAATCTCAAAGCTGCGGAAAATCCTGACACCTTAAAAGTCGTCACTTCCATTTCCAAAGAGCATGCGGACAAGTTCGCGCGACTCGTTGTTCAAGACACTCAGGGGCGTATGAAACCGATGGATACGCTCTCGTTGGAAGTTCTTGCCAAAATTCACAGAAGCTCCACTTTGGAGTTTGACGGGAAAAAAATAGATGCTGATCAAATTGTGCTTGGCATGATGGTGAGGCCCGATATTTATAAAGATATACCGCTCATTCTGACACATGATAAAAACATCAATCGCCTTATAGGTGCGCCAGAAGATGCAAAGTATGTTTCTTTTGCACAGTTTTTCAGCGATCCGCAAAATCTTCGCGGCTACAAACTGCTCAAACAGGTCGATGAGGCTGCCCGAAAACCCGCTTCGAAGCAGAACAGATTCGATAAAAAGCTCATCAAGATCGATGAGCGTGTCAATGTCGTCTATATGGTCTTTACCGGCAGTCTTATCAAAATATGGCCGCTTCCAAACGATCCGAACAACACTTGGTACGATACGATCACGGCACTCCAGAAGTTTCCTCCTAAGTTTGCCCAGGAGGTTCGTGATCTCGCCCTTTCTTACTTTACCGATGTGGAAAAGGGCATTCAGTCGGGCAATTGGGCGGATGCGGACAAGGATGTTGCAAATATTCAGACATTCCAGAAAAAGTTTGGAAAATCTGTCTATCCCTCAGAAGACAGAATCAAAGCGGAGATTTTCTACAATCATGCCAACATCTTTGAGACGATCTATCCGATTTATCTGCTTGTCGGCTTCATCCTGCTGATACTGAGCTTCATCAAGATCGTCAAGCCGCGTTTCAAGCTTGAGATATTTTCGAAAATATCGCTCTATATTCTTGTTCTGCTCTTTATCGCTCATACCGTCGGTTTGGCATTCCGTTGGTACATAAGCGGACATGCTCCTTGGTCCAACGGCTATGAGTCGATGATCTATATTGGCTGGGCAAGTGTTCTTGCCGGATTCATCTTTTCAAAGAAGTCGCCGATCACGATGGCGGCTACGGGAATCCTGACCGGTCTTATCCTCTTTGTCGCACACCTGAACTGGATGAATCCGCAAGTTACCAACCTGGTTCCAGTGCTTAACTCCTATTGGCTAAGTATCCATGTCTCTATGATCACGGCGAGTTACGGTTTCTTGGGGCTTGGCGCGTTGCTTGGATTTATCACGATTATCCTCTATATCATCAAAAACAAAAAGAACGAGGGTATCATCTCCTGCTCCATTATCGAGCTCAACGCTATCAACGAGATGAGTCTGATGATCGGTCTTGCGATGCTTACAGTTGGTAACTTCCTCGGCGGTGTCTGGGCGAACGAGAGCTGGGGTCGATACTGGGGATGGGACCCGAAAGAGACATGGGCGCTTGTAACGATTCTTGTCTATGCGGTAGTCGTGCATCTTCGTTTTATCAAATCCATCTATAACGAGTTCAACTACTCAGTTATCTCGCTGCTTGCCTTTACATCGGTGCTTATGACCTACTTCGGGGTGAACTACTATCTCGCGGGTCTGCACTCGTATGCCAAAGGTGATCCCGTCCCTGTTCCAGACTTCGTACCGCTTACCTATACGATCCTCTTTTTGAGTATCACACTTGCGGTGCTCAATGATCTGCGCTTCCATGCTGAGCGAGCGAAGAACCACTTCTATATGATGCTGATATTCCTCGTTCTTCAAGGCGGAAACGTATTTGCAACCTATACAAGTCATAAAGAGACATACGTTTTGGTCGCAGGCATCCTTGTCGAGCTCTTCTTGCTCTTTAGCGCCTACAAAGTTTCTGCAAAACTCTCAGAACAAAGTGAGCATGCAGTTTAACGGTTTCCCGCCACAGGCGCTTGATCTTTTAAAGCGTATCGGGGAGAACAACTCCAAAGAGTGGTTCGAAGCACACAAACATGAGTATGAGGAGCTCATCCTCGCTCCTTCTCGCTCTTTTGCCGAAGAGATGGGCGATCATCTCTTAGCACTCGAGCCCACCATCAACTATGCTCCCAAGATCAATCACTCCCTCTTTCGCATCTATCGTGATATCCGCCGCATGGGACATGACAAACGTCCTATCAAAGAGCGCATCGGCTTTATCTGGTGGCAGGGCAGTGGCAAAAGGCTGCAGAGCTCGTCGTTTTATATGCATTTTGACAAAAGCGAGCTGTTTGCTGCTGTCGGAGTGCGCTGGTTCGAAAAGCCCATGCTGGATGCCTACAGGGAGTTTATCAAAGAGGAACATAACAGAGAGAGGCTTGCACACATACTCGATGTAATAACGAGTGTGGGATACAGCATCATCGACAAAGGCTATAAACGCTACCCGCGAGGCTTCGATGCTTCTATGCCTTATGCGGATCTGGCTTTGTACAAAGGCATGGCCACCTACAAAACGCTTCCTTCCGCTTTGGTAACACAAGGTGAAGAACTGATCGATACTCTTTTTAAAATCTACGAAGATATGCTACCATTGCAGCAGATAGTTTACGAGATAAGTCTAAGGGCGAAAAGTTGAAAAAAGAGGCAATAGTACTTTTAAACATGGGTGGTCCCAACAATCTGTTCGAGGTTGAGATGTTTTTGCGAAACATGTTTGCCGATCCCAATATTCTTACAACAAAAAGCAAGCTGCTTCGAAGATTTATAGGCAATTTGATCGTCACAAACAGAGTCGTGGCAGCACGAAAAGTTTATGAGGAACTGGGTGGCAAATCCCCTATTGTAGATCACACGAAAAAACTTGTAGCCAAATTGCAGGAGATGGTCTCTGACGAGACCTATGTGGATTTTGCGATGCGTTATACGCCTCCGTTTGCCTCCGAGGTATGTGAAAAAATCGAAGAGATGGATATACGTGAGATTTATCTGATCCCCCTGTATCCGCAGTACTCAACAACCACGACGAAGTCTTCTTTGGAAGATTTTAAAGCCGCATACGCCAAAGTAGGGGGCAATGCGAAGATATTCAGCCGCGGCAACTTCTATCGCACTCATGCGTACAATCAGGTGATTCTCAAGCGTATAGAAGAAGCCTTAGAGAGTGAGGATGCGGGTGAATTCGAGCTAGTCTTCTCTGCGCATGGTTTGCCCCAGAAAATCGTGGATGCCGGTGATCCTTATCAAAAGCAGGTAGAACGCCATATGGCATTGTTGCAAGAAGAACTGACAAAGGCCGGTCTTGAATTTCAAGCGGTCCATCTTGCCTATCAATCCAAAGTGGGGCCGATGAAGTGGCTTGAACCCTCACTCGAAGAGAAGCTGAAAAAACTACGAGGCAAAAAGGTTGTCATCTTTCCAATAGCTTTTACTATAGACAACTCCGAAACGGATTATGAGCTTGGAGTGGAGTATGCCCACATAGCCGAGGAGCTTGGGTTTGAAGAGTACAGAGTCGCACGATGTCCGAACGATCATAAACTCTTCGTAGAAGCTCTGTATGACATCTACCTGGAGATGAAGGAGTGAAAAAGATCGTTATCTTCGATATGGACGGAACACTGATTGATTCTCGAAAAGATATAACAATCTCGGTCAATTATGTTCGCAAAATCAACCATAACCTACCCCCACTTTCTGAGGAGGAAGTCGTCAACGCTATCAACAAAAAAGAGCGTAATCTTGCCTTTATTTTTTATGGTACACAAACATATGAGGAGAAAGACAGAGATCTTTTTGAGGCTCACTATCATAAGCAATGTATCGAGCATCCCTATTTGTATGACGGCATAGAGGAGGTAGTACATACTTTAAAGGAGAGTGGCGTGCTTATGGGAGTGGCGACGAACGCACCGACAAAATTTGCGATACGTATGCTTGCGCATGTCGGTGTAGCAGATTTTTTTGTCAAAATTATTGGAGCCGACAAGGCAAAGCCTAAGCCCGACCCGGATATGGTACTGCAGATTCTTCAAGCTTGTGACTATAAAGAGGGGAAGGATACAGCCTGGATGGTTGGAGACAATATGAAAGATATTGAAGTAGCCAGGCGGAGCGGCATCGAAGCTGTTTATGCCAGGTGGGGTTTTCAAAGTGAAGTAGACTGGCCACTTCAGGCACAAACTCCCAAGGATATTTTGAAAATAGTGCTATAATATTTGAACATTGCAGAAGGAAAAACAATGTTCGATATCTATATGTACATTTCGTTTGGGTTGATGATGCTTATTTTTCTACGGCAGATATCTATCTACAAACAGCCCAATAAAATCAATTATGCGCCGCTGATGCTCGGGATAGGGGCTATCGCTTCTGTTATCCATTTTATTGTTTCCGATGAACATCAAAGTGTCATTTTCGTTTTAAAAGGTTCTATGATTCCCTTTTTGGTCGCTTTGATGCTCTATATCATCATGAATATCATGCATCAGACCCAGCGAGCGGAGAACGAACGGACACAAAAAGAGTTCACGCTCGCTCTTCTCCAGCAGCTTTCCAAACTCAAAGAGTTTACACAAAGTCTTGAAGAGCGAATGCAAAATTATGCCAGAGAAGAATTTGAGCTCAAAGAGGAATTCACTGAAAAATTCAAGGAAGATATCGAAACACTCGGGCAGCTTTTGCATAATCAACGCCGATTTATGGAAAAATTTGAGGAGCTGCGAGAATGGCATAAGCAGCTGAGGGATCTCTTTATCGATTTTACGGAGTTCAAACTGCCTGAACTGGAGGGTGTGGTACATAAACATATCGAGATGTTGCGTATAGCCGATAAGGAACAGTTTGAGAAGATCGAATCTTCCTTGAATGTTACGCTTGGTACAAGAGAGAGTTTGCAAAAAGAGCTCGCGCAACTACAAAAAAAGATAGGCAAGATAGAAAATACGGTTGAAAGCATATCTTCAGAGATAGTTCAAAGTACAACAAAGAGATTTAATGAGGCAGCTAAAAGTCTCCAGGAAGAGTTTGTAACGCTTTTTAGACATGCGGAGACACTCAAAACGGAATTATTGACAAGTGAAACGAAGCTTGAAGCCATTAAAACACAAAGTGAGTTCATTATAAGACAGATGGTGATGGTCGCTAAAAAGATGGAAAGCTTCGAGAACGATAAAGAACTGCTTGCAAAAAGTGTCCGCGAAATCGTTCCGCTGTTGCGTCATATCGAAAGGATGCAGGAGAGATATGAAAACATTCTTGGAGAGTTCGAGAAAAGTGTCGATGACGTTGCGCACGGTCAGGAGGAGTTTTCAAACGAAATCAAAGAGATTTTAGCTTCTTTACCGAGAAAAGTTGAGGAGAAACTCGGAAATCTGGAGAAGCAGGTCGTATCCAAAAACGAGACCATATCGGAGACTATGAATCTCCTTGCAAAACAGGCAAAATTGCAGCATAGCGGGTATGGTGAGAGTGATTGAAAGGGTCTCATGCTCTTTCGTCTCGCATCTTTTTGATGATACAATTTTAAATTGTATTGTATTTGCGTCAAAAAAAAGGGGGGGGAGATGAAACGCAGGTTTTATTCTGCGTCTCTTTATTCATCCGGATCAACTACAAACTGGTAGACGGCTCCTGTATAGGAATTTTTGTTGGGTGCACCTATATAGACTGTCGATCCATTGCCGTCACTTGCCAGTCTCGCACCGAACCCATCGTATGCTGCGGCATCGTATGCCTGAACGGTATCGAGTTTCGTTACGGTTTCAGGAGAGGTTGTTTTGTCCAGTTTGTATATATAAACCACTCCTGCATTGTCGGCCGGGTTGTTATATCCGGAAGCTCCAACAAATATTTTATCTCTTGCAATAGCGACACTTGAACCGAAGTAGCTGTTAGTAGGTAAGGAAATGTCTTCCAACGTGGCAATGCCCACTAACTTCCCATCGTCATCTCTTTTAAAGAGATCCGCTTTCCCCCGATCTCCATTATAGCCCGGAGCTCCGATGAGCAAGTACTTTCCATCGATCGCTACAGATGTACCGAAACGCTCGTTTGCCTTTGTCGCTGTGATCGAACCGGCGAATTTTGCCTCATTTGTCGATGTCATGACATAGATATACACCCCTCCTTCGTTAGAATTTTGACCCGGTGCTCCAACGATCGTTATATTGCCGTTCATCGCTACGGCATATCCAAAGTGTGCGTAATCTGTCAATTCATCTGGTGAAGTTGTGGTTAACGAGACGACTGTATTGTCGGTACTGTTTATCTGGTAAAAATATATCTTTCCCTTCTGCGTTTCGCCAAAATAAGGAGCGGACACTGCGAAAAACCTGCCGCTTATTGCTCCTGACCATCCAAAATAGTCATGGGCGTTTTCTCCATATTTTTCGGCGATCTGTGTTATATTTGCATCGGAATTTCTGTAAAACAGATATGCCGTTCCATCGTATTTGTTTTTACCACTGACATCTTTATATCTGGCCCCTGCAAGCATGTAATCTCCTGATATTGACACAAACGAACCGAAATAGTCGTGTTCGGCATTATCTGAGGGAATGATCGATGCTATTTCGGAAATCGTATTGTCGTTATTGTTTGCCTTGAAGAGATACGCTTTTCCAGAATTTGCAGCTGTTGCGTTTTTGAACTCTGCTCCTACAAATATGTAATCTCCATCTACGGCAACATTTCCAAATCTCTCCTGGGTTTGATGATCACTGGCGTGAAACGAATTTTGTTG
>JALUFE010000043.1:8231-14860 GCA_027052175.1 Helicobacteraceae bacterium
TTATCGACTATAGTGATGTTGAAATCTGTGTGGATCGTTGTGCTGCCGTCACTGATACCGACGACTACAGAGTAGTTGTTGTCCAAATCGGAATCTTCAGGATATTCGAAATTTTTCGCACTTCCAAAAGAGAGATTGTTTTCGTCGAGAGTAAAATCGTCCATATCCATACCGCTTAAATTGTAGTGTAAAGTTATATTTTTTACCGGTGTAGCAGCTTCGAATGTATAGACAGGATTTGTAAAAGGTTGTTCTTCATTTATACGTTTTGGAGTTCTTTGGATATTGTAGACGTATGGTCTGTTTTCCGGTATTGTGTCGTAAAGAGAGACAATACCTCCAGAATCGTTTTTCCCACATTGCGATATGACTATTTTATCGGCTGTATGGGCGATATCACATCCAAATTGAGTGGGTGAATCCGGATGGTATGGAGTAAGAGAACTTATTTGAGTGATATTCGTATCCGAATTGATTTTGAAAATATATGCCTTACCTTTTGCATTTGAGGTATTCTCCGCTCCTATCGTTATAATGGGAGAGCTGATGGAGACGCTGGAGCCGAACTTGTCACCGTTTGAGACGGTATCGCCTCTCAAGGTGGCAAGCAGGGAGACATTGGAGTCACTGATTCTTTTAAAAAGGTATGCTTTGTCTGCGCCCTCGGCACCACATATGATATAATCTCCTTCTATTGCGATGTCAGAACCGAATCTGTCCCCGCTGTTTTGTACACGCGGCTGCAATATTGCAACTTGTGAAACGTTCGTATCGGAGATGCGTTTATAGAGATAAACTCTCCCCGATGCATCGTTGTAATCGGTCTCACTTACCACGATATAATTCCCGCTTATCGCTACCTTGCCTCCAAAACTTGAAGAGCCGTTTATATCTGCAATCGTATCTACATGGGAATCATTGAGACGTTTATATATGTATATCTTGTCTGCGCTTCCATCGTTGTCGCTGTCTCCTCCGGCAACAATATAGTCGCCATCAATATCGACAGCATAACCTACCTCTTCTTTTTCATTTGCCGGCAGATTGAGTAAATTAGTGACATTGGTATCGGAAATGATTTTGTATAAAGTGGCCTGTGCAACAAATGAAGGGGAGCCTGTAAAATAGTCATAATAGTTGTATGCACCAACGATATAACGTCCGGAGATCGCTATCGATTTGTTGAGGTAATTGTTCGGATCCGAACCATCTGCAAACTTGGCTGTCTCCTCCAAAGAGAGATCGGCGTTGACTCTATTGAGATAATTATAGGCGCTGCCACTTGCTGCAACAACGTTGTAGTTTCCGTCTATGTCTATGCTGCTTCCATAACCATCGGATGATTTTGCATCGCTTGCTTTACTATAAGAGGTTAAAAAAGGTTCTTGAAGATCTACAAGAGAGATGGTCACTGCTACGGCCGCGCTTGAGCCGGCGGCATTCACTGCAGTTGCCGAAAGATCGTAGCGGTTTTTCGTTTCATAATCGAGCTTGGCACTATCCGCGACGGTTATGTGTCCGTTTTTGTCGATGACAAAATCCGCGTTTCCTTCACCGCTAAGAGTAAAAGTGTTGATGGGAGTGTCACCTGCGCTGGATATATGCACATCTCCGACACTTGTGCCACCTTTGGAATTCTCTGCTACTGCGAGAGCTGTCGGTGCCAAGGTAGGAGGGGTTTCTGCGATGTTCGTGATGTTTATGGTCACGGTGGCGGGGGCACTTTCTCCTGCTGCATTCGTGGCTGTGGCATTGAGATCGTAGCGGTTTTTCGTTTCGTAATCGAGCTTGGCACCGTCCGCGACGGTTATGCGTCCGTCGGCATCGATGGTGAAATTCGAGCTGCCCGTTCCGCTCAAACTAAAAGAGGTGATATTGCCATCCCCTTCATTCGTAACATTGACATCACCGACTATCGTCCCTCCAGGAGAGTTTTCCGCTATCCAAAGAGTTGTCGGTGCGAGAGTGAGGGGATTGGAGTGATCTTTTACCAAAATGTGCATAGAGTCGGCGAGGCTGTTGTAGTATCCGTCCGAGACAACCAGTGTTATGATGTATTCTCCTGCAATGTCACCGATAAATGTTGGTGAGGATGTATTCGCATCTTGAAGGTTTGCATGACTTCCATTTGGTTTCGATGCTATTGTCCAGTTGTATTCTAAAGCGTCACCGTCTGCATCGCTGCTTCGTGAACCGTCGAGCGTAATTCTCTGGTTGACAAATACCTCTTTGTCGTCACCGGCATCGGCAACAGGGATATGATCTTTTCCCGTCGGTATATCTTCACCTATTTTTCTTAAAGAATCGTTCAGTTTTTTTCTAGCCGTTTCAGCAGCGATCAATGATCGTCCCAGTATATTTTCGACATCGGTAACGAAAGTTGTGCTTGAGGGATCGAGAGAGGAAGAAAGTTTGCTCTTTTCTTTTCCTATCATTATGACATCTATGCTGGAATTTACATCGAGTGTTTGAAGAAGCCTTGCCAAATTAATGGCCGCTTCGTAATTGTTTGGGAAGAATGTGTAAGGAGTGATAGGACGTGCCTGTGCTTGCACACTGCCTATTCGCATCGCACCTACAAAAAAGGTGACGGGTGTCCATGGAAGACAGGTGTATTCTCCTTGTTCGTTTGTCGTTGATTTCGTTCCGTCTGCGCAAATATAATCCAATCCCGCTACCGGTGCATCGATGACTGTCCCCCTCACGAGAGGCTTTGCCGTTGCGGTATCTTTTGAATTATCCTCTTTTGTGCATCCACTCATCCAAAAAAGATATATGCTTAATATTGATAATAACAGTATCTTCATTTTTCATCTCCTAATGTAGTGTCTGTCCGCTGCCGACACTAAAAGTACCTTTAGCCGTTATCCTACCGTTTTCTTTAAAACTGAATTTCCCTTTGACTATATTGCCCGTTTCACCGTAAAATTGTGCTTGGGCAGTTCCGTCTCCACCATCTCTTTGTGTTCCGCTTATCGTATTGCTGTTGACATTTTTGAAGTCGTACCATACGATCGCGTCACGATCATAATAGTCTCCAAGCCCAAGCTCGGCGCTGTCATGGCCGAAATCAACCTTGAGGAGGGCATCACCATTTGGATAGAGGGAGCCTGTCGAGAAGGATGTCGCATAACGCCCTCCGTATATCGCTTCACTCATCGAGTAGCTGTCTATCACCATACTGTCAGTCAACGAGGAGATGTCTTCATTTTGGAAATTGTCGACGAGCGTTTGTTCTTTTTGTATCGTTTTTGCCAGCGTTTCTTTCTCGTTTGAGTGAGAGAGAATTTGTATATTTTCTCCCATTTTTGGAGGAATTATCGCTCTGTTGCGTTTCTCATTCTCGCCGTTCGTTTTTTTATGAATTTGAAAAAACTCTTTCGAAAGGTTTTTCAAATCTTTAGCCGTAAAAGGTTCGATTCTTGCCTGCATTTGGGAATTGATGAGAATGTGATATCCGTATGGAACCGTATATTCTCGCCTGTCCGCTATGATATAGATCTCTCCATAGGTACAGTAAGCTTCACAGGAATTGTCAGCATACGCGATAACGGTAAAATTCGTTCCTCTTATCCCGATTGTGGCGGTTTTCGTTCTTACTTTGAACTTTTTTGGTGCGACTTTTCCTATTTTTCCGGTTATCGTTCGCATCGCCCCCTGCATCAGATCGAGTTCGGCCTGCATATTGTTGCCTTCCGCAAGATATTTTTTTATGACAAAGGTACTGTTCTTTCCAATTGTCACGACTGTTTCATCCGTAAAGATGATTTGTACTTTACTTTTTTCTTTTGTGATGACGGTATCTTCTTCCTGCAGCTTGGTACCCAGTGTCGCCTTGATAAAAACATGGGGACTTTTTATGTTGACATCTCCTTTGAGTGCGGTGATGGTTGCAACTTCTTTGGCTTCGAGAAAAAAAGTGTTTGCAAATATTAAAATCAAAAGCAGTATAATCTTATTCATCGTTATCATCCTCTCTAAAATGTTTTCAGCAGACTGAGTGACGCTGTATATTTTTGATAAGAAAACCGTTCTTCATTCGAGCGGACCGTTTCATAACCAAGCCGGGTATTGAGACGAAGCTCTTTAAGCAGAGTGACGGAGAGTGTCGCATACCCTTTGTAACTTCTATCTTCTCGTGTGTTTCCAAAGCCGTTACTGTAGTCTTTATATTTTCGATCACGCATCTCTACGAAAATGTTCATACTGTATCGATAAGAGAGTTTATCTGCGTAAAAAGCGTGCAATTTGTATTCGTTGAAGTTTACATAGATATTGTCGCTTCCATGTCGCTTTCTCTCGCCGATATAATAGATATCTCCTCTGATATAGGATCGGGGCGAGAGGATCTTCTGGAGACCGTAACTCCCCTCATATCGATTTGCATCCAATTCTTTGATGTCGGATTTTTAAAATGTCTTGTTTTGGTATTTGAGCCGGAAGAAGCTCTGCAGCATAGTGGTATGTTTGTAGATGATTTTGGGTCCGAGGAAAAAGTTCGCACGTATTTTGAATAACTTGACTCAGATGCAAGCGGGGATTATCGGTTTGGATATCATTTTCAGTGAAAAGGACAAAACTTCTCCCGTTACGATTGCAAAAGAGTGGCACTTACAAGGAAAAAATCTTCCAGATTATGATGCCGTTTTGGCTCATACTGTCGCTTCGACACCGACGATATTGGGATATATTTTTGATTTTAACGAAAAAAATGATAACGAAGCACCTGATCTCCCACTCATTGTAATAGAAAAATCAAAACCGAAAAAAGAGTTTCTGCCGGAAGCAAAAGGGGTCTTGACCAACATTCCCGAAATTCAGAATGCGGCATATTCAAGCGGTTTTATCAACAACATACCCGATGAAAGCGGCGTGATCCGCAGTGTTCCCACTCTCATTCGCTATGATATGGAAGTATATACTTCACTCGCTTTCGAACTTTATCGGTTAGGTAGAGGAGCAAAAAAGATTACGATAAACTACAGCAAAGCGGGTGTGAACAATCTTCGTGTGAAAGATACTGTCATCCCAACCGACAGATTTGGCAGAGTCTATCTCAATTTCAAAGGTCCTGCAAAAACGTACCGCTATATATCCGCTATCGATGTTTACAACAGATCTGTCGATCCCGATCTGCTAAAGAACAAGTTTGTCTTTATCGGAACGTCGGCATACGGTTTGATGGATTTGCGTGCAACTCCTTTGGATAATGTGATGCCCGGAGTGGAGATCCATGCAACTCTGCTTGACAATCTTCTCAACGGTGATATGCTGCAAAAACCGAACTGGTCGGAAGTAGCCGATATTTTCGCCATTGTCGTTATCGTTTTTGCAGTGGTATTCATCTATTCCCGTTTAAATTTTTTTATTTTGATTCCGGTATTCTTAGCGACATTTGCAGGAGCGTTTTGGTTTTATTACTATCTTTTGTTTACGCGGCATATCATTATCAATGAAGTTTTTCCAATATTTGCTTTTATCTTTTCTATCATTGGGTGTTGGCGATTAACTACCGATTCGAATTCAAACAAAAAGAGTTGATCAAAGGAAGTTTTTCAAAAAAAGTGTCCAAACAGGTTATGGAAGATTTGTTGCAGCACTCTTTAGAGGATCATCTCAGTTCCAAAGAGGTGGTTGCGACGATCTATTTTTCCGATATCCGCTCTTTTACGACAATCTCGGAAAATCTTGGATCTCCGAAAAAGATTACCGATTTTCTCAACTTCTACATGGATGCTCTTGTTGCCGTAATAGAGCGGCACAGGGGAACGGTGGATAAGTTTATAGGAGATGCGATCATGGCGTACTGGAATGCTCCCCTGCCTATAAAAGATCATGCGGATGAAGCACTTCAAGCCGCTTTGGAGCAACTTGAAACGAGAGATCTGCTCAATAAAACGATCTCGAAGAAATTTGGTTTTGAAGTGGATTTCGGCATCGGCATCAATACCGGCGAAGTCGTTGTCGGGGAAATAGGCTCCAAAGGGAGATCGGATTATACGATGATCGGGGATGCCGTCAATCTTGCTTCACGTCTTGAAGGACTTTGTAAAGCGTATAAAGTCAGGCTTATAATTTCGGAATTTACAAAAAAATCACTCAAGCATGAGTACACTTTGGTTCTGTTGGATATCGTGGTCGTCAAAGGAAAGCACAAGCCTGTGAAGATATATGAAGTCGTTGCCAAAGGTTTGCCGAGTGAAGAAAAAAGAGAGGAAATTAGGCGTTATCATGAAGCTCACGATCTTTATATGCAGGCCGATTTCGAAAATGCGAAAACAATGTTTGAAACACTTTTCAAAGAGTATGGGAAATATCTTTACGGACTTTATGCAGATCGTTGTAAAACACTTATGAACCAAAAAGTCAAAGAGTTCGATGGAGTGTATAGGTTTACTACGAAGTAACAAAGTGAACAATTCGTCTTATTTTGTTTAAGAAAACTTTTTCAATGCTCTGCTTTGTTACAAAATATATAAAAAAAAGAACGAAAAAAAATTGTTAAAATTTACGGTTTTAGAGTGAAATATCACAATGAGTATTTTTGTAACAATTGTAAAAATAGTTTCTTTTTTCTTATAGAACCACCTGTTTTAGGCGTTTTCAAGAGATTTTCTTCTGTATATATC
>JALUFE010000044.1 GCA_027052175.1 Helicobacteraceae bacterium
TTCCATTCGTCACGTACACTTGAGTACGCTCCTCATTCCATAAAGAACCCGCCTCTAAAGAAACATCACTACGTGAGCGATTCCCTTGTTTTGATTAAACAAAAAATCGAGAAACGATATTGTGTTTCTCAAATGTTTCTCAATCAATTATTAGTATAAAACCAAAAGTGATTATACATTAAAACGTTTGGTTGTGATTGTATGGCGCGGTGGACGGGACTCGAACCCGCGACCCCCTGCGTGACAGGCAGGTATTCTAACCAGCTGAACTAC
This sequence comes from Helicobacteraceae bacterium, assembly GCA_027052175.1. Lineage (GTDB taxonomy): Bacteria > Campylobacterota > Campylobacteria > Campylobacterales > Sulfurimonadaceae > S012-15. The sequence continues at coordinate 274 of JALUFE010000044.1, forward strand.
CACCGCATAAATGGTGTCCCCTGTTGGATTCGAACCAACGGCCACCTCCTTAAAAGGGAGATGCTCTACCGGCTGAGCTAAGGAGACATATTCACTACACTTCCGTGTAATGAGGTCGAAATTATATGAGAACTATGCTTTAATTTTCTTTAATTTCAAAAAAATATCTCCTGATTATATAAAAGCAGCATCTTGACAGCATAAAGAACACTTTGATACTGAACATAATTTCTGTCACCCTGAAAAAGAAGATGCTCCTCGATATGCTCGTTTTTATTTCGTACTCCTATATAGACAGTTCCTACAGGTTTTTGCGGTGTACCGCCCGTATCACCAGCTATACCGCTGACACTTATAGCAAAGTCGGCTTCACTGACACTAATCGCACCTTCACTCATTTGTGAAACCGTCTCCTTGCTCACCGCCCCAAAGGTTTCAAGCACATCTCTGTCGACAGCCAACCAATTGGCTTTAATCTCATTGGAGTAAGTTACAAGAGAACCGTTTAGTATCTTCGAAGCACCATTGTTACGTGTGAGAAAGTATGTAAGCAGTCCCCCGGTACAGCTCTCGGCAAACGTGATCGTTTTGTTTTGTTGAGAAAGCGTTTCAATAATATAGACCATAACATTGCTGGATGGAATGATCTTTTTTGGCAACAGCTGTTTGGCGGAATGGATGAACTCAGCGACATTGCCATGCTTTTTACTCTCTATATGCACTTCCAGCCATCCCTCTATGAGTGTGACGAACTCCAGCTTGACATCATAAGTTTGCGAAAGCGCATCAAGCAGCACCTTCGCACTGCTTTCATCCTCTCCAAACAGCTGGATAACGACATCCTTTTTTTCATCGTCAAAAAGGATATTCGGCATTTTTCGCATTTCATCGAGAGACACGACATTGATCCTTACCCCTTTATGCTCTATAAGATAACTGTTGTATTCAAAAAGAGATGCGCGCGAAGGAACCAACATCTCCTCATGCACTACAAGATTGTCTTCCGTTATAGTACAAAGAAGTTTGCCGATAGTCGGAAAATTCTGTTTTGAAGCGACGATAATGGTGTTCTTTCTATTTGTAAACATCGCTTCCAGATCAAGAAAAAGCGAATTTTCTCCATCTTTATAAAAGTGAATGGAAGCTATATCGTCACTTACCTTTTTAACCTGACGCAGAACATACTCCTGCAACGCTTCGTTATAAAGAAATTTCGTACCGACAAAGAGAATATTCAGTTTCATAAGCTGCTCACTCGTAATACCATCGGCAACTAACTATTCAGACTGATAGTTAGTTGCCGATGGTATAATTTTGTACCAGATTATAGCATAAGAGATATCATTAATCACTTTTTAATCGCGAAAAAGATATAATCCCGCAATTTAATCATTGTTAGGATAACTACAAGATGGACTACAAAGATACACTTCTTCTCCCAAAAACAACTTTCGCAATGCGAGGCAACCTCCCTCAAAACGAACCGAAACGCTATGCCAAATGGTTCGAAGAAAATGTCTATGCCAAAATGAAAAAAAAGCGTGAAGGCGCACTCGACTTCACACTGCATGACGGACCTCCATATGCCAACGGGCATATCCACATAGGTCATGCACTCAATAAGATCCTCAAAGATATCATCATCAAGCACAACTACTTCGCGGGCAAAAGCGTGCGCTTCACACCGGGCTGGGACTGCCATGGACTACCCATAGAGCAGCAGGTTGAGAAGAAACTCGGCGGCAAAGCCAAAAAAGAGGCACTCTCCAAAGCCGAAGTACGCCAACTCTGCCGCAAACATGCCGAAGAGTTCGTCGGTATCCAAAAAGAGGAGTTCAAGAAGCTTGGTGTCATTGCCGACTGGGAGAAGCCCTATGTCACAATGGACTACAAGTTTGAAGCCAACATCTACCGCGCTTTGTGTGAAGTAGCCAAAAAAGGACTACTAGTTGAACGCAGCAAGCCCGTCTTTTGGTCTTGGGCGGAGCGAACGGCACTGGCTGAAGCGGAAGTGGAGTATGAGGACAAAGAGGACTACTCCATCTTTATCGCCTTTGAACTCAGTGACGATGCAAAGAAAAAAGCAGGAATAGAGGGCAAAGCGGCTCTTGTCATCTGGACGACGACACCGTGGACCATCCCGGCAAATACGGGGATATCCATCAACCCGGATGAAAAGTATGTGCTGACGTCGGACGGGTATATCGTCGCCAAAGCGCTCTATGAGGATCTCAAAGAGCAGGAGGTCATCAAGGGTGACATAACACAGGAGTTCGATGCCGCAACATTTGAGAACCTCATCGCCATCAACCCGCTCAACTCCAGAGAGTCACGCATCGTCCTTGGAGAGCATGTTTTGGTCGACAACGGTACGGGATGTGTCCATACCGCTCCGGGACATGGTGAGGATGACTACCGCGTTGGTTTGAAGTACGATCTGCCGATCATTATGCCGGTCAGCGAAACGGGTGTTTATGACGAAACGGTTGTCAGAGAAGCTCTTATCCCAAATGCCGAGGAGTTTGTCGGCAAGCATATCTTCAAATCCCAAGAAGAGCTGATCGAAATGATGGGGGATGCGGTACTCAAAATCGGTAAGTTCACCCACTCCTACCCACACTGCTGGCGAAGTCACAAGCCACTTATCTTTAGAGCGACAAAGCAGTGGTTTATCAGCGTGGACGGCACGCCTGAGGGGGAAGAGAAGAGCCTAAGAGAGATCGCGCTTGAAGAGGTTGAGAAGACGAAGTTCATCCCACAAACCGGACACAACCGTCTCAAGTCGATGGTGGAAAACCGCCCCGACTGGTGTATCTCCAGACAGCGCGACTGGGGTGTACCGATCGCCTTTTTCAGAGTCAAAGCCACAGGGGAAGTACTGCTTGATGAGAAGGTGCTCAACTTCATTGCAATGATATTTGAAATGAAGGGAAGTGATGCGTGGTACTCGATGAGTATCGAGGAGCTCCTCTACCCAGGAAGCGGCTACAAGCCTGAAGAGCTCGAAAAAGTAAACGACATCCTCGATGTCTGGTTTGACAGCGGCTCGACATGGTACAGCGTGCTCAAATCCCGCAACTACGACGCGGGACGTTATCCTGCCGATCTCTATGTCGAGGGAAGCGATCAGCACAGAGGCTGGTTCCAGTCTTCGATGTTCCTCTCGTGCGCCATAGAGCATCAAGCACCATACAAAGGTGTCCTCACTCACGGCTTCACCGTCGATGAGAAGGGTGAGAAGATGAGCAAATCCAAGGGCAATGTCATCGCCCCAGAGCAGGTTATTAAAGAGTATGGAAGTGAGATACTCCGCCTCTGGGTCGCTTCAAGTGACTATCAGGGAGATCTGAAGATCTCCAAAGGGATCCTCAAACAAACAGCGGAGAACTACCGCAAACTGCGCAACACCTTCCGCTTCCTTATGGCCAACATCAACGACCTCGAAGCGATCGTCGAACCACAAAGTATGGGTGTACTTGACAAATGGATACTCGGCCTCGCAGCAGAAGTCCTCGAAGAGGTACACAACGCCTTTAGCGCGTACAACTTCGTCGGCGGGATGAATACCCTCAATAACTTCATCGTCAACGAACTCAGCGGTATCTATCTCGATATCACCAAAGATCGCCTCTACTGCGACGCCCAAAACGATATACACCGCCGTGCAAGTCAAAGTGCGATGGCACTCATAGCCAAAACGATGTTGACTCTCTTAGCGCCTATCCTCACCTATACGGCAGACGAAATCGTCGAGCACGCGCCGCAAACGCTCAAAGCGGAAGCGGAAGATATCTTCGACTATATCCACAAACCGCTGCCAAAGATCAAAAGCGAGTTCGATGCCGACTACTTCATCACTGCGCGTGAGAAGTTCTATGAGATCGTCGATGGTCTGAAAAAAGAGAAAACCATCAAAGCAACGTTAGAGCTCACACTCTATACCGACTCCAAAAAAGCACTCGATCTCGATCCGACAGAAGCAGAAGACTGGTTCGTCGTCAGCGGTCTCGATGTGGTCCAGCCTTGTGATGCACTTGGAAGCTTCGAGGTAGATGGAGATCGTTTCATCATAGCAAAAGCCACTGCACATAAGTGTCCACGATGCTGGAAATACCATGCGCCAAAAGAGGATACTTTGTGTGAGCGTTGCAAGAAAGTCGTCGATGCCTGATATCTCTCAGCCGGTACCAATGAGCTTTATCATCGAAACTATTGCTGCTATCTTTGCCATTGTCGGAATAGGAATCCTTGGTGTAAAAATGGGAAAACGAAATGGAAAAGAGTGAAATAACCAAATGGATAACACAGTTGCCGCCCCTGCCGCAAAGTATCCAGAAAATCGAAGCCGAATTTGCGAAAAATACGGTAGTGGAACCAAGCAGGATTGTCTCGATCGTAGAATCCGATCCGACACTTACTGCAGACATTCTCTCCTTTGTCAATTCTCCTTATTTTAATTTTTCCAGCAAGATATATGCAGTCGATCAAGCCACAGCCCTTTTAGGCGTTTATCAGATAAGAAAAACAGCACTCAAGTCGGCGATATTTCGCAGTTTCGATATCGATATGAGCGGATACGGGATAACCAATGACACGTTTTTAAACGTGTGTGCATTTCAAAGTGATCTTGTTTTTCGCTGGTATATGGGAATCGATATAGAAAAAGCAAAAATACTGATGCCGATCGCTTTTATGTTAGAGGCGGGCTCCGTTGTTATCTCCAGATACATTCTTGACAATAATCTCAAAAAGCGCTTTTTAAACGACTTGGAAAGTCTCGATATCAAAGAGGCGGAAATCCGCTCTGCTGGCATGAGCTCCATTCAAATCAACTATATCCTTTTTGAGCACTGGCATCTTGACGGCCTCTTTTCAGAAACGATGCATTTTCTTGACGATGAACACTATAAAACCGACTTCTATATAGAAGAACTGGCTAATGCCTTGAAAGCCGTCAGACAGGTTGTCAATCTAAAAACACAATTTCAAGAAGAAGATATTCTCAAGGCTGCAAATTTCTTGGAAACAAGAGGGATCCGGTCAGAAAAATTTATAAAAAATTGCCAAAATCTCGCTCGAAAGTTTCAAGAGATTTAACCCGAATTTTGATATAATCCAAAAAAATTTCAGGATAAACCGTGACAACACTTAAAGAAGCTTTACAACTTGACAAATCCCAACTCCAAGAGCTAAGAACAGAACTCAAAAAAAAGATAGAAGAGAAAAAAGATCTCAATGCTTATGTGGGCTTTGAAGAAATAGGTGATGGCGTGCCTGTCGCCATCAAAGACAACATCCAAGTCAAAAACTGGAGTGTGACTTCAGCTTCGGAAATCCTTCAAGGTTACCTCGCTCCCTACAACGCTACCGTTATAGAAAAGATGCTCGCTGCAGGTCTTTCTCCTTTTGGTCGAACCAACATGGATGAATTTGCAATGGGGAGTACGACTGAGAGCAGCTTTTATGGCAAAACACTCAACCCAGCCAATACCTCAAGAGTCCCGGGAGGCAGCAGCGGCGGAAGTGCTGCGGCAGTTGCAGGAGGCATAGCCATAGCCGCTCTTGGAAGCGATACGGGCGGAAGTATTCGCCAGCCGGCAGCTTACTGCGGTGTTGTCGGGATGAAGCCGACATACGGGAGGGTCAGCCGCTACGGTCTGGCAGCATATGCTTCAAGCCTTGATCAAATAGGACCGATAACACAAAATGTCGAAGATGCAGCCATCCTTTACGATATCATCAGCGGAAGCGATGAAAAAGACTCTACAAATGCACAAAGAGATGATAAAGTGAGTGAGAAACTTGATCCGACAAGAAAGCTTACTATCGGCATCATTCCCTCTCATCTTGAAGAGGCAGACAGCGATATCCAAAAAGCGTACGACAAGACAATCGAAGCGCTTCAAAGAGCTGGACATACGATCAAAGAGGTCAGCCTGCTCGATGCGAAGTATGACATCTCCGCCTACTATATCACAGCCACTGCCGAAGCGGCAACGAATCTTGGACGATACGACGGCATTCGTTACGGTAACAGAGCAGAAGCTTCCAACCTAAATGAGCTCTACATCAACACACGAAGCGGAGGATTTGGGGATGAAGTCAAGCGCCGTATCCTGCTTGGCAACTTCGTGCTTAGCAGCGGTTATTACGATGCTTACTATGTCAAAGCACAAAAGGTACGCCATCTTATCAAAGACGAATATGCAAAAGTCTTCGAAGAGGTCGATCTCATCCTCTCTCCAGTAGCACCGACCGTGGCACCGAAGTTTGGTGAGCTTGCCACCCCCATGCAGATGTATCTAAGCGATATGTACACTATAAGCGTCAACCTCGCAGGGCTGCCCGCACTCTCTCTTCCCGTTATGAAAAATGATGCCGGATTACCTGTCGGTCTGCAGCTTATCGCCAAACCCTACGACGAGCAGACCCTTTTCGACGGCTCACTCTCGTTGGAGCAAGAACTCATAAACTGATTTTACTCCTTAGGAGTAGCTACAGGGGTGATAAAGTCACCTCTCTCTTCCTCTATTTTGGCACGTTTCTCAGCCATCAACGCACGGATCTCATCCATCGCTGCAGGATGAAGATCATCATCTTTCAGCCATCTTACTTCATCAATATGACCGCCGTAATCATCACCCATCGCTTCAATCTTTTCTTCGAATTCATCGATATCCTTGCAAATTTCCACTCTTCCATCCGTTGTGTCTCTAAGTTCTATGAACCATCCTCCGACATTATCATTCTTTATCGTCGCTTCAAAGATAACCATAAAACCTTCCTACATTTTCTTGGAGTTCTCTGCGAACTCTTCAAGGTTTTTTTTCTTGAGATCACCGTTATAGACGATCTCTTCTACGGGAACATTTTCATCTTGCAGGACTTTTGGTACTGCATCTCTGTTTTTAAGTATCTCCATATGCTCATCGAGTTCATCTTCACTGTATGCCATCTGCATATCTGCCGCTATAACATGTGGAATGGCTTCGATGACACGTAGCTTTTTAAGCTCTTCAGAAACACCTTCTCCCTCTATTGTGACGATGATGCGCCCTTTCTCATCGTGAAGATGATAGTCACACACCCCGCTTTTTTTTAGATCTTCGACCACTTTTTCGACAAACTCCGGTCGAGTTTGAACCACTATACTTGAAATGTTCACAACGCTCTCCTTACGGTAATTTAAATAGATTTATCATGTTGTTATTTGCTGCGACAAGCACCTCTTTGTCATTTAAAAAGATAATGTTTGTTATCTTGGATTTGTTTCCTACAAGTTTGTACTTATCCTCTTTGGAAGAGGTATCGAAAACAACCACATCGTTGTTATCGTTGATCGATGCCGCACCGAGTTTGGCATCTTTCGAAAGTGCCACACAGTAGATAAAAAATCCATAATCCTTATAGGAAGTGGTATAGCTGTCGTCTCTATACAAGCCTACCCGTTTATCTTTACCTGCAGTAATGATCAGATGCTTTTTCCAATCGATCTTGAAAACTTCATCTCGATTGACACCTTCATAGTGTCGTAAGATTTTACCATCTTTGAGTGAAACGATATTCATCACACCGCTTTCATCGGCAGTGGCTACTCTTTTTTTCGCATCATCAAAAGCGAAGTCGGAAAACTTCGATGTCGTTACCTGTACATCCCAGATATGCTTTTTACTTTTGAGATCATAAAGCGTATAGACATTGCTGAGTTGTCCAAGCAGCACTTTATCTGCCGCAACAAACTTCGCTTTGACAATATAGAGTTTGTCTTTTTTGGAGATCAAGTGCTCCAGCTTACCGTTTTTGTATAGATCCAGACGCGAATAGCCGTCAAAATCCTGAGAGAGTATCAGTATCCCCGCTTTGCTTACATCGACACTGAAAACTTCCGAGTCTATCGTATCGCCCATAAAGTCTTTGATCTTCGAGAGTGTAATCTCCTGCACTATTTTAGCACTTTTACGATCAACTACATCAACATGTCCTTCTGATGTACCGACATAAAGTTTTCCGCTCTTATAGACGACATCGTTGATATTGCCATGCACTTTATAGTTTTTTACGGGATGAAGTTCTGCTCCAAAAAGAGCGATACTCCACAACGAGATAAAAACGATCACTTTACTTAGCATCTTCGACCTCTTTTCTTTGTATGATTATAGCCTCTGTTGGGCAATACTTGATACAAAATCCACAACTTGTACATTTCTGCGTGTCAATCTCCGGATAGAACATCCCGGCAAACACGATGGCATTTTCAAGACAAGGATCCTTACAGCTAAAACATATACTTTTCGACCAACTCATACATCTCTTTGGATCGATGACGATATCCACGGCGATATCGCTTTTAAACTGAAGTGACAAAACATCTTCGGGACACTTGAGCGCACACTCATCACAAAAAGTACAGCCGTTTTGCGAAAAGTCAAGATAGGGAGTCTTATCTGTCGCTATCTTGATAATCTCGGTTTCACATACCTCTGCACACAACCCTGCACACTCCACACACCTGCTAAAATCCTCCTCTTTTTCAAAATAGGGAGGTCTTATCACTATCACTTCATCTTTCTTTGGTTGTATGGACTGTGTAAGGTTTTTAAAAAAGTTTCTTCGCTCCATTTCCTCTCTTTTTTGGCAAAAAGCCTGCAGGCTCTTTGCCAACGTGTATGTTTTTAGTTAGCAGGGATTTTGATATGTTCGAGATATTTTTTCCCATGCCACGAGGATCGAAACGCTCCGTTTGGATCGGTATACTGTGCTTTAAATTTGTTCTGTACAAGCGGGTTGAGTTTGGCTTGCGGTGCGTGACACTGTGTACAGTTATAACGCCCCATATAGAGCTTTTTCATCGGCTTGATAGAAACATTCTTCAAATCTTCAGACGAAGTGTTTTTAACAGGATGACCGTTTTTATACAGTACTCCGTCTTTGACATATGTCTTTGGTCTAAAGTTTGTAAAATGTGACGGTGGAATCGGCGTAGCACCAACTGCCGGAGCGACATCAGGCATATGGCATCCAAGGCACTGGTTGTTCCCCATCTTGATAGGTACAAGCCCTTCGACACTGTGTGGGATCATCGGTGGAGCATCCTGATACGCTCTTTTAAAGCGTTTGGCAGCTCCCGGAGCTGCATCTGTATACTTCACTTCCGGTGGAACTACGACACTCTCATCTTCAAGACTTGTGTTTCTGTAGCTGAGTTGTCTGTCTGAAAGTACAGGCTTGACCACCTCTTTTGTTTTTACCTGGGTTGTCTGTGCAGCCGGAGCGGCCTTTTCGCCACCACAACCGGTCAGCAGCATAAACGCTCCTGCAGCCATCGCAGTCGTTATGCCGAGTTTCGTTAGCATTTTCATCTATTTCTCCTTTTTGGATTGTTTTACAAAACTTCGTATATGGAAGTTAAGTGCATCATCATTGCATACCTCGATGCAACGTGCACAGTTCGTACACTCTCCCGATAACACGGGTAGAGACTCTTTGCCAACCATAAAGAGGACCTGATGCTCAGGACACACCTCTTTACAGTGCATACATTCCGTACATTTTTCCGCATCATGCGTAACGCGGATAAGGCTAAAGCGTCCGATGGTGGAGTAAAAACCTCCAAGCGGGCAGACATACCCGCACCATCCGTTTTTGAGTATGAACAGATCGAAGAGAAAAACACTCAAAGCCGCAGCCCAACCAAAACCAAGACCAAAGACGATGCCTCTGTGTACCATCGAGATGGGAGAGACGAACTCAAACGCCGCAACTCCTAACAGATAAGATAGTATCAGGCTAAGCCCAAGTATCCAGTATCTTGCATCCCGGTACACAGGCGGTTTTTTCGCCACCTGGTTCATTCTCAGCTTTCGACGCAGCCAGTTGGCAGCGTCTGTAACCATATTGATAGGACAAACCCATGAACAAAACGCGCGTCCGCCTATGAGTGCATAAATCACCGTGATGATAATCGCACCCACAATGACATCGCTTGCAAGTGCAGCTCCGGCTACACTCATCTGCAAAACAGCGTATGGATCAGCCAACGGAATCTTTTCAAGGAACTTCGATGCGCTCAGATTGCCTGTGAGTATCTTCCATCCCCATGCATTCGCACCGAAATAGAGCACTAACAGACCGATCTGGGTGAGGCGTCTGAGGATCATATACTTATGCTTAATCATCTAAAAGCCCCCCCATATCGTTGAGCGTATCGACCGCTTTTTTCTCGCTTCTTGGCGTTACGGTGTGGAAACTGTGTGCGTTTTTGAGACGTTGTTCATCCTTTTTCTCCCAGCCTTTGACATAGTTCGTATCGACTTCACCCATCACAAGTTCTCTCGGTCGAACTATGATAGCCGGTCTTTTCGTGACACAGGCATGCTCACACATACCGCACCCCGTACAGTAGTCGGGATTGACAACGGGCTTCAAAAAGGCGTGTTTTCCGGTGCGCTCATTTTTGTCGTATTCGAGATAGAGCGCTTTGTCCATCACGGGACAGGCACGATAACAAGCATCACACTGGATACCCCAAAATGCGATACAATCCTTTTCATCGACGATCGCAACACCCATATCCGCCTTGTTGATATCGAGATGCCCGTCAGTCGAGACACTCTCTTTGTCGAGTGCCCCGGTTGGACACGCAGGCACACACGGGATATCGGTACACATATAACACGGTGTCTTTCTCGGCTCGAAGTATGGTGTACCTATGGGGATATTATCACCCGGGCTTGCGAGCTTGAGCGTATCGTAAGGACACGCTTCGACACACATCCCGCATTTGATGCAGGTTGCAAGAAAGTCTTTACCTTTTAGAGCACCCGGCGGGCGAAGTGCAAGCTTGTTGGCTGTCGCTTCATCTACATAGGCACTCCAGATAAGTCCTCCAAAGGCAAGCAAACCGACATCTCTTGCCATCGTAAGAAGGAACTTTCTTCTATCATTTCCCGCATCGTTTTTCATCTTCGTCTATCCCGCCTTACGCTTTATATATCTTAACAGCACACTTCTTGAAGTCTGTCTGTTTGGACATAGGACATGTTGCATCGAGAGTGACTTTGTTGATAAAGACACGCTCATCAAACCATGGTACAAAGACAAGTGTTCTTGGAGGTCTGTTACGTCCTCTTGTCTCGACACGCGCTTTGACCTTACCACGGCGTGACTCGATCCAGCAGAGATCACCCTGTTTGAGTCCTTTGGACTCGGCTGTTTTTGGATGCATGTAGCAAAGAGCTTCAGGAACCGCTCTATAGAGCTCAGGAACTCTCATAGTCATCGTACCACTATGCCAGTGCTCAAGCACACGACCTGTACAGAGCCAAGTATCATACTCTTTGTCCGGAATTTCCGGTGGCTCCATGTAAGGTCTTGCAAAGATTTTCGCTTTGTTTGGAAGCGGTGTTTTCTTTTTGTCGGTAATACCGGTGAGCGTTCCTTTTGGAAGCGCTTTTGCAAGCGGTCCGTAGAACATATACTGCGCATCGCTGTGTGCTTCTTTTGCATGTTTGGCTGCATAAGGATCGTACTCGACATTAAATCTCCATGCAGTCTCTTTTCCATTAACGACCGGCCATTTTAGACCTCTTACTTTATGGTATGTTACAAAGTCTGCAAGGTCATGTCCATGCCCTCTACCAAAGCTTGCATACTCTTCCCAGAGATACTGGTGAAGCATAAAGCCATACCCTTTAAAGACTTTTCCATCAGATCCGACAACATTTCTCTCATCTCCAAGACATTCGGAGTTATCGAACCCTTTTTGTGGGAAGGCATTGAGGTCGATAGGATAGTTTTTCTTTGCTCTCTCGTTTGCAAAGAGAATCTCATACATCGTAGTATCCGGCTTATATCCCATCGCATAGGCTTTTTGACGAACGTCGGCAAGTTTTTTACCGTTTCTGAGTGTATATGGTCCCCATAGATCATCGACTGTAAATCTTTTGGAGAGTTCTACCCACTGCCATGTATCACTCATCGCATCACCTACAGGAAGGACTTGTTGTCGCCAGTGCTGTGTACGACGCTCGGCATTTCCATACGCTCCCCATTTCTCATAGATCATCGCAGATGGCAAGATAAGATCGGAAACTTTTGCTGAAATCCCCGGATATCCGTCAGATGTAACGATGAAGTTATCCATTTCGCGCGCTGCTTTGATCCAGTGTTTTGCATTGGCACTATCTTGGTATGCGTTACATACATTGACCCAAGCGAATTTGACAACACCATCTTCGATGTCTCTGTGGATCTTCATGATGTGCTGATTTCCAACCGGATTGAGTGTTCCTTCAGGAATGTGCCATTTTTGCTCGGCGATTTTTCTGTGTTTAGGGTTTTTAACCATCATATCTGCCGGAAGTCTGTGTGCGAATGTACCGACCTCACGCGCTGTACCACAAGCTGATGGCTGACCTGTTAGTGAGTATGCACCTGCACCCGGGCGAGACTGTTTGTTAAGAAGGAAGTGAACATTGTAAGCAAGTGTGTTGTCCCAGCTTCCTCTTGTGTGCTGGTTCATACCCATTGTCCAGAATGAAACAACTTTTCGCCCTTTTTCTACATAGAGCGCTACAAGATCTTGAAGTTTTTTCTTGAAGCTCTCGATAGACTCGTCCGGATCACCTTTTGCCACTCTTGCGACATAGTCAAGCGTATATGGCTCAAGCGACTTTTTATACTCTTCAAAGCTTATCTCCCAATGTTTGAGTGTTCCTGGAGTATTTTTCATCTCATCACCCGCTTTATATCCATATGGAGCGAGTGCCGGAGCCTCATCTTCACTTACTTTATGCACCATCTCGTGTCTGTAAGTCTCCATCTCTTTAGCATCATATTTCCCCGCGCTTCCATCAGGGCGTACCGGAGTCATAGACTTTTCACCCGCTCTTCTCATACCGTAACCGATATTTACCGGTCCAACGGCAAAGACGATGCTTTTCTTGATGAAATCCCAGTCAATCGCCTCAGGATGGTTGTAAACGATCTCACGCGCGAGATAGTTCCACAGAAGAAGGTCTGTTTGTGGTTTGAATATGATGTTGAAGTCACCAAGGTCACATGTTCTGTGAGTATAAGTCTGGATATTGACAACTTTTACGTGATCTGGATCGCTTAGTTTTCTATCGGTTACACGCGACCAGAGAATCGGGTGCATCTCCGCCATATTGGAACCCCATGTGACGATAGTATCTGTCAGTTCGATATCGTCATAACAACCTGAAGGCTCATCTATGCCGAATGTCTGATAAAACCCGACAACGGCTGAAGCCATACAGTGACGAGCGTTTGGATCGATCGCGTTGGATCGAAAGCCTGCCTTCATCATCTTTTGAGCGGCATACCCTTCCATGATCGTGTACTGACCGGAAGCGAAAACTGCCACACCTTCCGGACCACTCTCTTTAAGCGCTTTTCTGATGTGTTTTTCCATCTCGTCATACGCACGCTTCCATGAAACCGGAGCGAACTTACCATGCTTGTCGAACTCACCCTTTTCGTTTACACGAAGCAGTGGTGTTGTAAGTCTGTCGGCTCCGTACATGATTTTTGCGTTGAAGTACCCTTTGATACAGTTAAGACCTCTGTTGACCGGTGCTGCAGGGTCACCCTTGACGGCTACGATCTTGCGATCTTTTCCTTCACCCATAGTTGCGAGCATAATACCGCATCCGGTACCGCAGAATCTACAGACGGCCTTATCCCATCTCCATCCGGCTTCTGCGTCGTTTGCCGCAGCTTCCAGCTCACTCGGTACTTGCATACCTATAGCTGCAGCTGCACTTGCAGCGGCCGAACTCTTGAGAAATTCTCTTCTTGTGAGTGCCATTTTTTCTCCTACTACTTGAAATTGTGCTTAGACCGAAACTACGTCCCAAACACTTAAGTTTCATCACAATGCTACTCCAATCTAGAATTTTTTTTTTTGACATAAATCAAGAAATAAATTTGGTTTTGGATATATACTGCTGAAAAACAAAACAATTTATAATTAAAAAAAGATGCGAAAAAATAGCAGTTTGTAAAGAG
>JALUFE010000045.1:0-6732 GCA_027052175.1 Helicobacteraceae bacterium
ATTTGCTTATGCGGCTCATTGTCCCTTTGACTTTGCTGCCGACAACATAGTAGGCTTTTTTCGCATCGATCCATTTGAGACTTTTGGCATCGACAACTTTGATGTCGCTTACTTTCGCACCGCTGTTTAGTACTTCCGCAAGGCAGTGAAGTGAGCAGAACTCCTTGAGTTTGCCGTTAACTTTCGCCGCGTGGTTTGTCTTGTAAAACATCGTTAGGTCCATCCCACAGTTGCTGCAGTATTCGGCCTCTTTGCCTTTTTTTTTTTTTTTCTCTTTTGTCGGTGGGACGCTTTGGAACATAAAAGCGCTCACGAGTGTCGAAAAGAGTGTAAGAATGAATAGAGCTTTTTTCATATTTTGAATCCTTATAGGAGAGATGAGGTTAAATTGTAATGAAATTAGATTAAAATGGCGTTAATGAAAACAAAAATGAAAAAATACATCAAAGAAGCGATACTTTTCTTGACGATTTTGTTCGTTGCAAGCACAGTTGTCTCACTCTATAGAACGAGTACAATGAACATAAAGGATGATATCTGTCGTAAGGATGCGGATATTGTCTATTTCTGGGCGAGCTGGTGTCCTGTATGCAAGATGACGTCACCCAATGTCGAGCGACTTGCTTCGCGCTACAAGGTTGTTACCGTTGCGGTCAAATCAGGAGATGAAAATGCACTGCGAAACTATATGCAAAAGGCGGATCTTCATTTCGATACGATAAATGACAATCACGGTGTCATAGCGCAGCACAACGGTGTCAATGTCTTTCCGACCATCGTGTTTTGCAAAGATAAAAAGGTAAAGCTTGCTGAAGCGGGCTACATAAGTACGTTTGGCCTATGGCTGCGGGCATTACTTATCTAAGAGTGGAGAGGAGATTGTCAAGCCAGCTTGCTTTCTTTTGCTCCTGAGATGGCTCTGGTGGTGGAAGTTCCTGTGTGCTTGTCCCATAGAGGGCAAGGAAGTCGTCGATATGATCGAACAAGATATCGATAAGATGCGGGTCGAAGTGTTTACCGCTTTGCTTTTTGAAGAAATCGAGTGTCTCTTGCATACTCCACCCCTCTTTGTAACTGCGTCTGGATGAAAGCGCATCAAAAACATCCGCAATAGCGACTATGCGGGCATAAATGTGAATATTCTCTCCTGCAAGCCCCTGCGGATAGCCGCTGCCGTCCCATTTTTCATGATGCTCTTTTGAGATGATTTTAGCTACCTCAAAGAGAGGCAGTTTGACTCCTTCAAGCATTGCTGCACCGAGTGTCGGATGTTTTTTGATCTCTTCGAACTCTTTTTTGGTAAGTTTTCCCTTTTTATGAAGGATATAGTCTTTTACACCTATCTTGCCGAGGTCGTGCAGGTAGGAGGCATATTTGAGTGTCTCTGCCGTTTTTTCATCCATACCGGAGTACTTTGCAAGCAGATAAGTCACCTCCGCTACCCGTTTGACATGCTGATAAGTCTCTATGGAGTGTCCTTCTGCGACTCCGCCGAGCATTCTCATAAGATGGATTTGTGCCTCTTGCATCTCTTTTGTCCGCCGTTTGACTTCATCTTCGAGGTTTTTTTCATAATGGCGTATTTTCAAAGCGGCTTTGACACGTGAGAGGAGTTCCTCTTTGAAGTAGGGTTTGCGTATATAGTCGATACCACCGACATCGAACGCTTTTGAAAGCATATCCTTGTCATTGCTTGCTGTGAGAAATATGACCGGAATGTTGGCTGTCATTGGGTCGACTTTCAGATGGCGGCACACTTCTAGACCACTGATGTCTGGCATCATGATATCGAGCATGATCAGATCGAATGGTCGTGACTGGATCAACTTGAGCGCCTCAAATCCGTCAGTTGTGCTCATCACATTGTAGCCCTCTTGTTCCAGAATAGATGAGAGTATCTTGATATTTTCGATGACATCGTCTATGATCAAAATCGATGATGTGTCCATAAAAAAACAGACCTTTTTTTAGATGTTGTATTTTGATATCACAATTATACTCTTCTTTTTTGAAAGATGGATTATGTAAAGAGGATTATAGATTTTTACAAAATTTCCTGCGTTTGACCCCTTAGAGACTCTTTAGGAGTTTTGCAAGAAGTGTTATGATAAAATACGGCAAACAATCCGCAGAAAACGGAGTATAGAGGATAATGAACGTGTTGGAAAAACTGGGACGAAAAATAGACGAACTTTTGACAAAAGTAAGCACGCTTACAAAAGAGAACGAATCTCTAAGGCAGGAACTTGTCAATGTGAAGGCCCAGTGCGAGATAAAAAGCGCCGAGATAGAAAGACTCCAGGAACTCAATGCACAAAAAGAGCGGGAGATCGAAGAAATCGTCGCGAAGATAGAGTCGATGATAGGTTAAAATGCAATATATACTCTGTGTCAACAACCGCTACTTCAAAATCGATATCGATGATGCCGAGTTTTTAGATTTCCTTGAAGCGAGCAGACGTGAGGATTTCGAGAGTGAATGTGTCAATGAGAAAGAGCTTCTTGTCGCTTACATCAAAAAAACTTCGGAACTTTATGAAAAAGAGAAAAAAATCAACAAACTTTTAGAGCGGCTTGAAGTTGATTTAAGCAAAAGTGGAGTATAATTCCGATCTACAAAGCAAATGCGTCCGTAGCTCAGCTGGATAGAGCACTGGTTTGCGGTACCAGCGGTCTCAGGTTCGAATCCTGACGGGCGCGCCATTCTTTCTTCGAATAAGCGACCCTCCTTTTATCAATCAAAATTCATCGGTAATGACGGGATTTTTTACGGTGAGCGAAAAAGTCGTATTGACATCTGCCGCAATTGTGTATTCTACATAGGCATGACCGTCTGCTGAGCAGTCATCTTTTTGTGAATATCGTATATTTGTTATATTTCCCTCTCCTGATGTTGTATAGCTTGAAATGAAATTGGCGTTTCTATACGGTTCTGCCGTATTGGATATCCACACGTAAAAGCGAACTCTTGTGGGTTGAGTAGTTCCGACGGTGATTGTTTTTGTGTCGCCGAACTCTATGCCGTTGCCACGAAGCGTATGTTTTTTTACTTCACCTATTTTGATCATTTTGCCAAGTTTGTTGTCCTTTCCGATGATGTTGATATAAAGAAGGATGTCTTTGCCTACAAGATAGTAGTCGTAAGAGAAGTCGATTATGGCACTTCCCGATTCGTCGATGGTGGCGGCGTTGTCGTGCAGCTTTGCCTGGCCTATCCACTCCTGACCGAAGATGCAGGCATCCTGCCTGTGGTTTCTGCCTATTGCAAAGCCGAGTCCTGTGGTATCGTTTCCATCAAACTGACCGGGAGAGAGAAAGATTGTGGAACTGTTGTAGTCATCGAAGTTCCACGCTCCCGAAGCCGCATATGTGTAGCCGTTGCCAAAAGTCACCAGAATGTCGTTTGCAAGATCAATGGTCGTGTTGGCTTCTATGTAGTTTCGATTGAGTTCGAGAGTGTTCTTTGTCAGTGTAGCAAGAGGCGCTTTGTTGACGTAGATCCTTTTGTTTGTATTGGCACTGAGACCGTCGTCTTCGTACTTGGCATAGCCGACGATGGCACCGACGGAGACCTGAGGATTTGTGTTGACCGGATTGAAGTACTTGTCCGTAACGGAGACGGCGAAATGCTCTATGAATTTGGCATGCTCTTTGTCTTGCTCCGTACCGGCGTAACTGATGCTTATCGAAGTCGGTGGGCCGGATTCGACAATGACGTTATATGTTTTGTTTAAAATCTTCTCATCCCCGTTTGCATCTTTGAATCTCGTCTCTACATGGATAGGAACAAGACCGGAGACGGTTTTGCTTTGGAGAGTCAGCGTTACATTGTTTTGATTGGTAAAATTAAAAGTTGTATTTTCTTCTCCTTTTGAGTTGATGAGTTTCGCTATGTAGCTGTTTTCCAGAGAAATGTTGAGATCCTCTACATTGTTTTGCTGGACACTGTTTCCGTCTTCGTCACGAAGTATCACGGAAAAAGATTTACTTTGCTCCAGAGACATTTTGTATGTTCCGTCTTCCGGAGTGAAGAGAATCTCGTATGCCTTGATGATCGTTTGATTGGTGTCGGGATTGAATCGTAGTGACAGTTCAGCATAGTGAGACACATCGTCGTTGTAGTAAAATTTAAAGGAGGTACTTGTGATGTTGTTTTCCACGAGTGCTTCGAGATCGTTCGGTGCGGTGTAGGAAAAGTGTGCTTCACCGTTTTTTACATCCACGGATGTTTTTTCAAAGCTGCCTATATCTATCCCGTTTGCAACAATATTTGGATAGATGATGTTTACCTTGCCCTCTTTCGCCGGTCTGTTGAACTGATCGAAAACAGACACAGTGATATTTTCGTTCTGTTTGTTCTTTGTTATTTCGATAGAGCCGTTTTTCAACACGGGTGTGTATTGGGTAATCGAGGAAGTTTTTTCGATTGCAAATGTATAGGTTTTCTCCGTCGTGTGAGTGAGATATTTGCCGTTTAATATGCTTGAGTCGGTATAGTCCGCTTGAAGTCGAAGAGTAGTAGCGTTGCAGACAGAGAGAAACTTGACATCGACTGCAGCACTTTTTTTTGTAGATGCTGCGGTAAATGTAAGGGAAGATGGGGTGATCTGACTTGAAGTAAAATCGACGTTGCATCCATCTACCATCGGCGTGAAATTCTTCAGGATAACGCTATGGTTTGGAGGGATATTGCCTATATCGAACGAAACTTCTCCGCTTATTTGTGTGGAATCCTTGTTGTAAGTGAGTGAGTAAGTCGATGGTGGCGGTATTTGAGAGGAGTCGTTTCCACCACATCCTTGTAAAATTGATAATAGGAAAGCAATACTAACAGAATAGAATTTAAGCATAAATTACCTTCTTTTTCAGATGTTAATTATTATATCGAAAGTAATGATTGTTTGAGATAAAAGTTTATAAAAAAAGCAGTGATTATGCACCTAAAAGAAATTAAAAAGTAAGAAAAAGTAAGCAGTCCCAAAATATTTATATTCTATATTTTAGAACTGCATAAGGTAAAAAATACGTTATATTTTAGTTAAAAATGTACCAAGAGAATCTAGAATCCGAATAATCTGTATATGCATGATTACTTCGAATGTCGCCTGTGTTGTATACTCCATCATCCTCTTTTAAGTCCATTCCTTTAATGACTTTATTTGGAATTGAATAGTCGGTATAAATATAAGTAGGAGTGTTTGTATTACCATTACCAAATCTATAGCGACCTCCAAATGGTGTTTTCTTTGCTACTTCATTTTCTGTTGTTAGTGTAGCATCTCCCGAAATTGAACCGTCATCTATCAGTTGTCTCCATGCGCATACATTTTCTGAGTTATTTAGGTAGCCATTCCCATCCCCTTGGCAAGACTTACCGTTTGGATCATCTCCAGGATAATATCCATATTTGTCTTGATAAGTATATATTGCAGCTTGTAACGTCTGCAAATCATTTTGAAATCTTTTGATTTTGGCATTTTCGATCATCGCTTTGCCTTTGAGTATACCGCCTATCAAAAGACCGATGATAACGAGTACGATTGAGAGTTCAACCAGGGTAAAACCTTCTCTTCCTTTTCTCATTTGAGACTCCTTTTATGAATTTTCAAAAATTATATCGTAAAAAAATGTGAAATATCAAGATGTAAAAATTTTTTACATCTTGGGCAGCCGGATCGTGACGGTCGCTTTTTCATCTTCATTTTTACACTCGATGACACCGCCTATGTGCTCTACAAGGGTTTGGGCCTGATACATTCCGATGCCTAATCCATCCTCTTTTGTGGTATAAAAAGGGCGCATGACGCTTTTTGGATTTTCGAATTTCGCTCCATCGTCTTGTATCTTGACCTGTACTGCTGTTGCCGTTTCCGTAATTTTTATTTGACATCGAAGTGTCGGGTCTGTAGCTGCTTTATAATGAATATTGCCGAGAACGTTTTCAAAAATGGTCATAAGTGCCTCTTCGTCACTCTGAATTTTGGCATCTCCGGAGATTTGACATTGTAAAAAGTACTGTTTGACATATTCTTGAAGTACAGGGCGTAGATGAATCTCTTTTTTTTTCACTGTCGGATTGAGATTGGATCTGATTCGAAGCAGAGATAAAATCCTGTTTACTTTTTTATTGATAGGTTGTGTGGAGTGTTGCAGAAAATCTATAAATTTATCTTTTTGCTCTTCCGTCTGGATGTTTTCTACATTGTACTGCATGGCTTGAAAAAACTGGAGGATGTTTTTGAGATCGTGCATCATATAAGTTTGCAGTTTTGCGATTTCTGCGAAACTTTCGTTGATTCTTTCTATATCGGTATGAATCGCATTGACAATCTGCAAAGTCACGACAAAGAGGATGAGTTTGTTGATGATCTTGTACTCTCCTTTATTGTTTTCTACTTCCATAAGCAGATAGCCGTCTATATTTTTGTAGAAAATCTCTTTTTTCAATATCGTCTTCGCTTGGGAGTCGCCGGGTGAGCTATATATATGCTTTCCGAGATAAGAGATGTCGTAAAAGATGTGTTTCACTCCGATATCTTTCAGGTTCTCCGTGATTGCTTGTATGTATTCTTCTATGTTGTCGTTGCGTGTGTCTTGGAGTTTGAGGAGCTTTGCAAGGAGGGTGAGAATCTTTTTCAGCAGACGGTTGTAGTAGAAATTGACAAACAGTGAAGTTATGCCGATGATAACGATGACAATGGAGAGATTTTCAAACATCGCTTCGTTTTATAT
>JALUFE010000045.1:6742-44028 GCA_027052175.1 Helicobacteraceae bacterium
TTATATCGAATTTTTTTAAAAAATAGTAACAGTTTTCCCGACTGATACCCAAAATTTTTGCAGTTTGATTGACATTGAAGCGTGTTTTTTTGAGTATTTTGAGGAGCAACTGCTTTTGTGCTTCGTCGGAACTGCCTTTGAGCCCCTCTTCCAAGGAGGTTGCAAAGGAGAGTTTGATCTGTTTTTTGTCTTCCGCAGTTTCATTGTCTATAAAGAAAGAGGCGCGCTTCAACGCATCTAAAAGAGAGGGGATCTCTATAGGTTTGAAAAGATAGTCAAAGACCCCTAACTTAATGAGTTCTTTGGGGTATTGTTCATTTTCCTGTCCCGTGAGAACGATCACTTTTGCTTCCGTTTCATCCAGTAACTTTGAGATGATGATTCTCCCTTCTCTGTAAGAATTCTCAAACGGGGGGAGACCCAGGTCGACTACGGCGATATCGATGTGATTTTCTTGTATGGTTTCCAACGCTTCTTGTCTGTTTTGTGCCTCTATTATTTCGTATTCGTTTGATAATGCAAAACTCATTTGTTTGAGCAGAGCGATATCGTCATCGACTAACAGTAGTTTTTTCATCATTTTATGTTCGAGATAAGATCGTACATAGGGCCCATCAGGCTGACAATGACCAGCGCCATGAAGCCGCCGACTAAAAAGAGTACCACAGGTTCGATCACTTTTCCGATATTTTCGGCAAAATAATCAACTCGTTCATAATAATACTTCGAAATGATTTCCAATTGGGAATCGAGTGTTCCGGCACTCTCTCCTACACTTAGCATACGCAGCATAAAGGGAGTGAACATTTTGGTTTTCATAAATGCAGCTGAGATTTGTGATCCTCTTGCAACATCGTTTGTAGCATTTTGCAACGCCTCTTTGAAAAGTTCGTTGTGGATATTTTTCCTCAGTGTTTCAAGCGCACCGAAAAGTGGAACTCCGGAAACAAGAGCCAGACGCAGATACTCTGAAATGAAAGCAATGTTGAATCCCGAGACGATCTGTTTGATAATCGGGATTTTAAGGACGATTCTGTCAACGAATTTTCTTACTTTGACGCTTTTTTTATGGGCTATTTTGAAGAGTACGCCAAGGATGACTATGCCTACGAGGATATAGCCTATATAATTGGAGAGAAAGTTTGAGAGACTGATCATAAAGAGTGTGATGCCGGGGAGTTCGACATCCATCTCTTTAAAAAGTTCCGTCATTTGAGGCAGTACGTATATCATCCATACAAGCATAGCTCCCATCACGGCGACAAATGCGAAAGATGGGTAGATGAGTGCCGATTTGGCTTTTTTCTTCAATGCTGTTGTACGTTTTAAAAATTCCGCTCCACGTTTGAGAGTGACTTCAAGCTCCCCTGTTTCTTCCCCGATACGTATCAAGTTGAGCATCATAACACCAATGATGTTTTCATACTTTTCAAATGCTTCGGAAAGGGATCTGCCGTTGTTGATGTCAAGAGCGATCTGTTCTAACATGTTTTTAAAACGTTTGTTCTCCGTGTCTTCTGCTATATCCAAAATTCCCTGATAAAGAGGAAGTCCAGATTTGATGATAAGATGCAGATTTTCCATCAGCTCAATGACGTCATCGGTCTTTATTTTGTGTCCGCCTTTGGGTACAAGAGGTGCTAAAACAGCTGGAATCGGTGTTATGCTTGAAGGCAGAAGTCCTTTGTTGTCCAAATTGTCAAGCAAAGAGTCGTAGTCTTGAAACTCTACGATCTCAGATATCTGTTTTCCATCCAGACTGACAGCTCTTACGAAAAAATGCATCAGTTGACGACCCTTGCTATCTCATCAAATGTAGTTACACCGGTTAGAACCTTTTCATAGCCGTCATCTTTGAGCAGAACCATACCATTTTTCAGTGCCTCTTTTTGGATCTCCAGAGTCGAAGCATCGCTTGCTATGAGGGATTCTATCTTACTGTCTACTTCCAGTATTTCCACGATAGCGATTCGTCCGTTGTATCCTGTATTTCTGCAGTGCTGACAGCCGACGGCTTTATAAACCGTGTAGTTTGGATGTTTGTCGAGAAGTTCCTGCGGGATGCCTCTTTCAAGAAGCTCATCTTTGGAAATTTCCACTTTTTCTTTGCAGTGCTCACACAGTTTTCTCACCAGTCTCTGTGCTATGACGGCCAAGAGTCCGGAACCTATGAGATAAGGAGGAATTTTCATATCTTCGAGTCTTGGAATCGTCCCGACGGCGTCATTGGTATGGAGTGTGGAGAGAACGAGATGTCCGGTGATCGAAGCGCGGATGGCAAGCTCTGCAGTCTCTTCGTCTCTAATCTCTCCGACAAGCATGACATCAGGGTCTTGGCGCATAAAAGAGCGGATAGCCACATCGAATGTGTAGCCCGCTTTGACATTGAGCTGTGTCTGCCGGATAAAGGAGAACTTGTACTCTATCGGATCTTCGATAGTCATAACGTTTTTTTTCAAGGAGTCTATCTTTCGAAGAGCGGAGTAGAGCGTTGTCGTTTTCCCCGACCCCGTTGGACCGACGATAAGAATGATGCCATATGGCTTGAGAAAATATTTTTCGACTTTCTTTGCGTTTGTTTCATTCAACCCGAGATTGCCGAGGTTGAATAATGAGGAGTTCTTGCCAAGGAGCCGCATAACGACATTTTCTCCGAAGTTTGTCGGAAGAGTGGAGACTCGCAGATCGAACTCTTCATTCAAGAAGTTATAGGAAAAGGCACCGTCTTGGGGCTTTCTCTGCTCGGAGATATCCAAGTCGCTGATGATTTTGATACGGGCCACCATCTGCGGATGTAGAGTGAGGGGGAGCGAGTAGTAGTGCGCCAAAACGCCGTCGATTCGGTAAAATACGTGTGTGGTCATACTCTCTGGAGTGATATGGATGTCGGTAGCGCGGTCTTTGATGGCACTGTTAAGAAGCAGATTTACCAGTCGCGGAATGTTGATGTCTCTGTTTTCAAGTGCCCTTTTTACAATCTCTTCGATCTCGGTTTCAATGGGATTGTCCAACTGATAGTAAAAAATTTCCGCATATCTGGCGATCATTTTTCTGTCGCCAACGACGAATTTCACTTGTCTTTTGGAAACTTTTCTGAGGTAATCAAGTGTCATCAGGTCGTTTACTTCCTGGGTTGCGACTGTAAAGGTAGTATCGTCGATGTTGATGGGGAGAATGTTTTTGGTAATGGCGACATCTTTTGGGACAATTTTCAGTGCTTCGGGCGAAGGAACGATATGCTCAAGGTTGATGTACTCCAAGCCATGCTGTATCGCAATGGCCTGAGCAATTTCGGCAGAGGTGACAAAATCCAGTTCTTCAAGAATCTCACCCAAGAATTTTGGATTTGCCTTTTGCACATCCAAAGCGACTTGAATCTGTTCTTCGGTAATAAAACCTAAATCTTTTAGCAGCTGTCCTATCGGTTTGTTCTGTGCCATTTTTTACCTTTATTCGCTATGGGTTGACATTGATAGTGAATTTTTTGTTAACCGTTTTTCCATCTGCGCTCACTTGACAGTCTACAACGGTGGTACTCCCAGCAGGTGAAGGGCCTGCATAGATAATACTAAAGCCGCTTTGAGTGAATCTGTTTGGAGGCGTAAAGGTACAGTTCAAGGAGGCAGCCGAATAATTTCCGTCTACGACTATCGGAACATTGTATGAAGGAGCATTTGCAGTGTCTGTATCTGGTAGAGATGTATTTACAATATGCAGCGGATTGTTCGAGCATTTGATTTCTTCCTGCAATTGTGCAAGTGTCATCCAGTCATATACATCGTCGTATCGTTCGACCCTGTTGATGGGAGTAGTGTTGTCATCCACTTTTTCGGATGGATTATGAAGTGTGACGCTGTTTCCAGAGAGTGCAGTCTGCATATTGTAGTTGGCTGCTTCTGAAACGACTATAAAAGCGACATTCGATACGGAAGAGCCGTTTGGCTTTGTGATACTCAGGGATGTAGTTTGGAGAGCACAGGCATTGGTACTTAACAGAGCAGTGGCCGGTACATAAAGCAGCTGATGGTTCGGATCTGTTATCGGTGAGAGGTTCTGGTCGAAAAATGCAACAGTGGGTAAGGTGTTGTTGTTGAGAATAGTGTTACCGACGATGGCATTTTTTGCTGTGAGGACATCTTCTTTGGCTTTTACGGTTCGCTCCTTTTCTCTTTGCATTTTAAGTATTTTAAAGCCTCCTCCGATCATGATTCCAAGTATGGCCAAAACTATCGCCAATTCTATAAGGGTAAATCCGTTTTTTTTCATAGTATTGCCTCCGTGAGCTGGGCTGCTCTCTTTTTTATTATAGAATAAAGTTCTTTGTTTTTGTTTGTATGCCGCAGAGCTTCCTTGTAGTATTTGAGGGCTTCTTTGTAGTGTTTACTGATATCCAGGGCTCTTGCATAGGCAAATAAGTTGTAGAGATCAGACGGGTTTTTCTGGTAAGCGAGTCTGTAGTAGGTGAGGGCTCTTGGAAAATCTCCTCTTTTTTCATAATATGCAGCGCTTAGCAATGCCAGTCGTCCACTTTTGTCAAGTAAAATGTACTGTCCGAGACTTTGCATAAAGTTGTCCTGGTTCGTTTCCAGAGCGCCGTATGCATAGGCATAGAGTAGTTTCGAGATATATTTTTCACTCTCTATGATCTTTTTCGCTTCAAACCAAGCCCCTCTTTTCCCGTACAGGTAGCAGAGGTTGTTTTTCACTTTTTCTGTGGCTACCCCTGCATTGAGCAGCATTTCATAGTAGAGAAGCGCCATCGACTCATCTCCTCTTTTGTAGGCATTTTCCGCTTTTATGATCGTTCGAGACTTGAGGTTTTCAGAAAGAGCTCTTGTTTGATAGAAAGGCGATGTGTTTTCTTTTTGGCGGTTTTATCCATCTGCGTATGTGACAAAGTTGTGGAGCATATGCCATTTTGTCGTTTTGATGATATAAGCGTCTTTAAAACCGTAGTTTCGAAAGAGCTTTTTGTACTTTTGCAGTGCTTGCGGTTTTGTCGCTTTGGAGTATCGCGAAGCGATGTATTCTCCTGTTTTATAGAGCTTTATCTCTTTTTTGAGTTCACGAGGAAGAGTTTTTAAAATTTTTTGTGCAGTTTCCACACTCTTTGTCGAGAGAATTTGCAGCGTGTAGAGTGGAATCTTTTTATACTCTTGGGGCACTGAAACGCTTTTGCAGTTCTTGTCTGTAGAGAATTCAAGCCGTTGCGAAGCTTGGGCTGAAGCAAAAAGAAAAAGGCAGAAAAACAGCACTTTGTAGATCATTGGATTACCTTCAGGCGGATGAGAATCACGAGTTCTCTTTTCTCCTTTGTCACGGTTTCTCTTTTGAACAATCCTCCAACTACGGGAAGATCACCAAGCAGAGGGATTTTTTCGTTTTTCTTCTGTTTTGTATTGTTGATAAGGCCTCCTATGAGAACCAGATCGTTGTCTTTTGCATAAATGACGGTTCCCGCTTCTTTGATATTCATTATAGGAGCGGAAGCCACTACGTTTCCGTGTTCATCGTAATGTTTGACGACATCTTCGATGCTTGACGTGATTGGAACGACGTTCAGCATGATTCTGCCGTCTTCCATGATAGTTGGAGTCACTCCCATAGAGAGTCCATGGAGAACGTCGCGTCTGTTGTAGGTGACTTCGGTATTGCTTGCCGATCCCCCTGTTCCCTGTGTTGTTTGCACCTCTTTTTCCCAAAAAGGAACGAGTTTTCCGGATGAGATGATGGCAG
The DNA here is from genome assembly GCA_027052175.1 of Helicobacteraceae bacterium. Lineage (GTDB taxonomy): Bacteria > Campylobacterota > Campylobacteria > Campylobacterales > Sulfurimonadaceae > S012-15. The sequence goes on from JALUFE010000045.1 coordinate 12,479, forward strand.
ACTGTCCGCTGAGTACTTTAATGCGGGGGTTTGAGAGTGTGTCGACATCCCCTGCGCCATCAAGTGCATTGATAATCGCCGTGAAGTTTTCGGAGGTATAGGTTATAGTACCCGCAACTGAACCCGTCAGTGCCAGTCCTTGTTGCAGATGAAGCATACCGCCTGCGTTTGCGACGTTGTCCGCAACCGCTTCCCAACTCACACCAAGAGAGTGATTCTTGTTGAGTACGACTTCGAGTATTTTCGCTTCTATGAGGACTTGGCGATTCACCTGCTGTTTGAGTTTCTTTATAAACTTTTCTATAGCCTGGACGTTTTTGTATTTGTCGTATACGTTGAGCAGACCGCTGAATCTGTTGAGGGTGTATTTCCCTTTCTTGCTCAGAAGTGCCTGAATGTTCTTTTCAACCTGTTTGTAAAAATCACTTTCGGGGTTGTCGATTTTTAATGTAAAATCCCCTTTGATGCCGTTTTGCTGACCTCCGCTGGATGAGCCGCTTCCATCTGATGAGCTGCCTCCGGTGGTAGCGGAGTTGAGAACGTCTCCTCCAAGTTCGGTTGTAAACGAGGAGTTGCTGTGTGTATAAGGCAGAACGAAGCTTTTTTGAATAAACTGCTTTACGTCCAAAATGTTTCCATCAACTTCGTAGTAGCATCCGGAAATGTTCATAAGTATGTCCAACACTTCCTCAAGAGGAGCGTCTTTGACAGATAAGGTGACGGGCATGGCGGAAGGAACATCACTGTCGATGATCAAGTTTAATCCGGACATGTCCGCTATGGAGTGTAAAAGGGTGGCAAGTTCGACCTCTTTTGCGGAAAAGGTGATGTTTTTCCCGTCAAATACGGAAATATCTTCGTAGGGAGATGGCAAAATCAGTGCGGGCGGCTGAGTGGCCACACTCTCTTTGGCTCTGCTTTGAAACGCTTGTATCGTCTCTTTTGCCGATAAATCCTTTTTCTTTTTCTCTTTTTGAGACTCCGTTTTATGCTCGTTTCCGTTTGGATTCGGTTCCGCAGAACATCCGCCAAACAAGAACAAGAGTGACAAAATCAGTGAAACAGATAAACCCATTTTTTCCCTTTTTTGAAACTTAACAGAACTTTTTCATCCAAAATTTTTACAACTCTGGCTCCATTGACAAAGCCGTTTTCTTTAACGACAGTTCCGTTTATTATAGCCACTTTTAGCTTACTAAACACAGCTTCAAGCTTCCAAGAAGTGATGTTTTTTTTGGAGGTACCGTTTTGAGTATAGATTTTCATACTTTTTTGCGGCAGCTTTTTGTATAGCACTGTAGTGACGACCCATTTCGCATTTTTTCGGCGATTTCGAATTTTCTCTTTTATTTGTTGGTAGAGTTTGCCGTTTGATTCTATTTTTAAGTAAATCGCAGCTTTTTTATCGAGTGTTTTGTTTTTATACTCTTCGTAGACAGGAAAGAGATATCGAATGTTTTTTGCAATGTCGAAGCTAAAAACATATACCACCGCCGTCACGACAAAAGGTATGAGAAGCAGAGCGATCTGTTTAGCGGTGAGATGCATTGTTTTCTCCGTAAAAGGGTTGTACAAGCTGTAATTTTCCGCTTAGAGTATTTGATTTGAGTTCAAATCGGTCAAATTTTAAAAATCCGCTTTTGTATTTGAGTTGCATCAATTTTTCAAGAGAGCGCTTTTTGTCTCTCTCGATACTGAAGTCTATATCCAGATTGTGACTGTTTTCTTCATTGTATATGTAGCGGGAAATTTTGAAATTCAAGTCTCTGGAGTAGGTATCGTAAAAGGTTACGAGTGAACTCTCCGAAAGCGTTTCGTTTGTGGGCAGGGCATCGAGAGAAGGTTTGACAACTTTGTTGAGCCATTTGTTGATTTGAGAGATTTTTTTGAGTCGTTTTATCTCGCTGAGGTGTTCTTTGTTGATATTTTCTACATTTTTCTCTTCTATTTCAAACCATTCCATCGCTGCAATCATAAGTGCACTCAAAACAAATCCGGCTGTAATAATGGCAATTCTCATCATCTTCTTCGCCTTCTTCGTGATACAGGAGCTTTTTTTGTTATGTTGGAGATTTTCACCACAAAGTGCATTTTCGTATAGTCTGTCTTTTCTGCATATTTCATCGTCTTATCATGATTTATTGCGGTGAATTGTGCAAAAAAGTTTTTTTGAAATTTGTATAAATCACTCAAACGTGTAAATTTTTTTTCAAAAATCAGGCTGAAGGTCGGCTCTTGCGTCTCTTTTTCTTTGAAGAGGTATTCAGACGGAGGAAGCATCTTGATAAGCGGTTTGACTTTGAGCAGAATGTCCGTAGGATGGTACTGTAAATATTTTTTTGCGATTTGAAGATGTTTGTAGCTTTTTTCGAGTTCTTTGAGTGAATAGGTATCCGTTGTGCGTATAAGGTGCAGAAGTCTGCTCTTTATGGCATCATATCTTTCAAGCGTATCGCTGTAATGAGAATACTGCTCATACGCAAAGTAGACAGTAACGACAAGGGTGAGCGTAGCGAGAAACATCAAAGTGTTGGTAATAAGGTCGTACTCTCTTAGCGAGAGGACCTTTTTTGGCAGAAACATATCGTTTTTGCTGACCAAGAAGGAGCCGAGTGTTATGATGTACTGCTGCGGTTCTTCATTTTCCAAACCTTTGAGGAATGTGTTCGGATACATCACGGCGACGCTTAGATTTGTCGAAAAGAGCAAATGTTCCGCCATCTCGTCATCGAGTGAAAGCGAGCCGCCGATAATTAACGTGTCGAAAGTGACAGCTCGAAATTTTTGCTTTACGTAAGCGATCGTTTGAATCACCTCTTCGACAATATTGAGATATGAGGACGCTCCTGCTCCCATCATACTTGTACTTGTTCTTTCAAAGAGTAAATCGTTGTGTTCATCAATTGCCAGTACGGTAATGGTCTTTCCATGGGTAAATACGGAAAAGTAACCGTTTTGGCCGTTGCCGGTATAGCATTTTCGTGTAATATTCAAAAGTGCGAATTTGTCTATCGTCGCACTTCGTATCTCTCTCCAGTTTGGTATCAGCTCCAAAGTTTTGAGATACTCTTTTTCTGCAATCGCATCGACTTTGTAAGTGACGCTGGATTCCTCTTTATCTTCGGCTATTTTGTGATAGTTAAGAAGTATATTTTTTGTCGGCAGGGAATCTTTGAATTTTTTGAGTATATAACTTTGCAGCAGTTGTCTGTTTTTTACGATGGAAGGAACCGTGATAACATCGTCGATAAGCTCATCCATAGATACGACAATGTAAAAATGGTGTTTTTCTTGTAAATAAGCAGAGAGTTTCGCTGTTTCAACGACATCTTCGCCGATGATATTGTAAAAAGATTTTTTTTTCTCTATGTAAAGGATATTGGCAAATTCGCCGTGAATACTTATAGAGTAAAATTTTTTCATAAATCCCCACTGCTTGAACTCTAATATTAAGATTATAGCATAAAGTTCAAAAATCGAAAGAAAAATGAAAAACGGTTTTCAATATATTGTGAATGCAAGAGAAAGGAAGTTTTTTTGAAGTTTGAGTGGTGGCCTGTCGCGGAATCGAACCACGGACACAGTGATTTTCAGTCACTTGCTCTACCGACTGAGCTAACAGGCCGTTAAATTTGAAGTGGCGAAATTATACTTCTTTTCTACTGAAAAGAAGCTTATACACAATTTGATTTGCGTTGATTCTGTTTGTATGGAGACGGGTTGCCAAATATCTGAAAAGTTTAGATTTTTTCATTTTTTATGGATTGAAAAAGAACGGTTTTGTTGCGTCCGAGTATCTTTGCGTGGTAGAGCGCTTCATCAGCCTCTTTGAGAAGGGTCTCTTTCGATTTGTTTGGAGTGTAGAAAGAGACGCCTATGCTGATAGTGATCTCTATATTTTCGGCAAAGAGAAAGTTTTCCACTTTTTTTCGGATTTTTTCCGCAAGAAGCATGGCTGCTTGGGCATCACTGTTGCGTGCGAGGATCATAAATTCCTCTCCGCCCCATCTGGCGAACGTATCTGTCTGGCGAATGCTGTGACTGATGATTTCGGCAAGTTCTTCGAGCACTTTGTCTCCTACATCATGACCGTATGTATCGTTGACAGCTTTGAAAAAGTCGATGTCGAACATAATCAGTGCGAAGCTTTTATGATAACGTTTCGCTTTTTTGATCTCGAAGTCTATCTCTTCGTTCATTTTGTAACGGTTGTAGATTCCAGTGAGGGCATCCGTTGTCGCCATAAGTTTGAGCTTCTTTTCGAGTTCTATTTGAGAGGAGACATCCTTGCTTGTCGCGACAAAATAGATAATATCACCTTTTTTGTCGAGGATTGGCGAGATCGTTTGGTCCTCATAGTAGAGTGTGCCGTCTTTTTTCTTGTTGATTATGACATTACGGTAGACTTTTTTTGCAAGGATTGTGTCCCATAATTTTTTGTAGAAGGCTTTTGTATGTTTTCTCGATTTGAAGATACGAGGATTTTGCCCTATAAGATCGATCTCTTTATATCCCGTATTTGCTATGAGAGAATTGTTAACGTAGACGATGTTGCCTTCCACGTCTGTGATTTTGACAAATTCATCCGTCTGTTCGACAGCCTGCGCGAGGATTTTGACCTTCTCTTTTGCTTCTATGAGATCGGTGACATCCGTTATGATGGCGATACCGGCGTATTTGCTCTCATAGACGATTGTTTCGACACTGGCACGTGTGATTTTATAAGTGCCGTTCTTTGTTTGAATGGGTGTATCGTTGTAAGTTGTACTGAAGTGTCCGCCTTCTAATCGTTTTCGTACACGCTGTTTGAAGATTTCCTGCATACCTTCATCGACAAACTCCCATGGATACATTTGCATAAGCTCGCTATGGGAATACCCGGTGATAGTGCTTATGGCTTCATTTGCATAAAGAATCTTTTCACGAAAGATAAGAATTCCGGTGTAGGCATTGTTCACGATGGCTTGGAAAAGCTCTTCGTTTTCCTGCTTGTATTTGAGATTGATGGCTATTTCCACTATATTGGCCAAAGTGGTGGCCACTTCCTGAGCGAAGCTGTTTACGAACTTTTTCTGTTTCGTTGTTTCAAAACAGAGTATCCCTTTAAAATCTCCTTTATAGTATAAAGTCGTATCGAATTTGTAGGTAATTTTGTGTTTTTTTAGATATTGGTCAGGTATCATCAACTCGGTATCGTCCTGTTCGAGTACAAGGTAACGGTTCGTGACAAGAGCATCGATATATGCCTTGTTTTTTTCGATATCGATAGGAGAGCGGAGAATTTTATGTTTGTGAAGATTTTTAGAGTATATGTCTAAACATTGGAGTGTTTGGTCTATTTCACTGACTATCCAGACGCTGCTGCATGAGATGTCCAGCAATGATACGGCGATTTCGTTGACTTTTTTATGGCTTCTTCGAAATCTTCATATTTTATGGCGACACATCTTTCCAGCAAGCTTTTATATTTGGCATAAGGATTGAGGTTTTTTGTTTTTGTGCGCCGCTTCATAGCTGCCTCGATATTTTTTATATAACTATTATATGCCAGCTTATATTAAAATCTGTATAAATGAGATGGTAAGGAAAGAAAAGAGGGGAGGGAGGAAGAGATAGAGGATTACTCTATCTCTGCATCGATGACATCGTCATCGTCGGCTTTTTTACCTTGGCTTGCACCGCCTTGTGCACCGCCTTGTGCACCGCCTTGTGCTCCAGCTTGCTCTTGTTTGTACATACCTTCTGCAAGTTTGTGGCTTGCTTCGGTAAGTTTTTTGACACCCGCTTCGATTCGCTCTTTTGTGACGTTTTCGTCTTTGAGTGTCTCTTTGAGCTCGTTGATAGCGGCTTCGATGTTGGCTTTTTCGCCTGCATCTACGTTTTCACCTGCTTCTGCGAGTGTTTTTTCAGTCTGAGCGATGAGTGCGTCAGCCTGGTTTTTGGCTTCAACAAGTGCTTTGCGTTTCTCATCTTCAGCTTTGTGCGCTTCGGCATCTTTGATCATCTGCTCGATCTCTTCTTCGCTGAGACCTGAAGAACCGGTGATCGTAATTTTTTGCTCTTTACCTGTTCCTTTGTCTTTCGCACTTACATTGAGGATACCATTTGCGTCGATGTCGAATGTAACTTCGATTTGCGGTACGCCTCTCGGTGCTGGTGGAATGTCGGTAAGCTCGAACTGTCCAAGAGACTTGTTGTCTTTGGCGAACTCTCTCTCACCTTGAACGACATGGATCGTAACAGCCGGCTGGTTATCCTCTGCAGTTGAGAAGACTTGGGACTTCTTAACCGGGATAGTCGTTCCCTTTTCGATGATCTTTGTTGTAACCCCACCGAGTGTTTCGATACCGAGGCTAAGCGGTGTAACGTCAAGAAGCAGTACGTCTTTGACATCACCTTTGAGTACTCCACCTTGGATCGCCGCACCCGCTGCAACGACTTCGTCAGGGTTAACGGATTTGTTGAGCTGTTTTCCGTCGAAGTAGTTGGAAACAACCTCTTGAACTTTCGGTACACGAGTCGAACCACCGACCATGATGATCTCGTTGATGTCACTCTTAGTGAGATCGGCATCTTTCATCGCTGTATCGATGTGTGTCAGTGTCTCATCGATAAGATCGGAGATCAAAGACTCGAATTTCGCACGAGTGAGTTTGACGACCAAGTGCTGAGGTCCAGCCTCTGTCATAGTGATAAACGGTAGGTTGATCTCAGTCTCTTGTGCACTGGAGAGCTCTTTTTTCGCGTTTTCAGCCGCGTCTTTGAGTCTCTGGAGCGCCATTTTGTCGTTTTTGAGATCGATCCCGTGGCTTGCCTTGAACTCGTCGTTGAGGTAGTCAACTATACGGTTGTCGAAGTCATCTCCACCAAGGAATGCGTTCCCGTCTGTTGAGAGAACTTCGAAAGTACCGTCTGCGATCTCAAGTGTCGTAACATCGAACGTACCACCACCGAGGTCGTAGACAAGAACGTCTTCTTCACCTTTTTTATCCAGACCATACGCAAGTGCGGACGCTGTAGGCTCGTTGATGATACGAAGAACGTTCAATCCGGCGATCGTACCGGCATCTTTTGTCGCTTTCCTTTGTGAGTCGTTGAAGTATGCGGGAACGGTAATAACCGCTTCACTTACACTCTCACCGAGATAGGCTTCCGCATCCTCTTTCAGCTTTGTTAGAATTTTTGCAGAGATCTCTTCTGGAGTGTAGATCTTGCCATCGACATCGACCGCCGCTTTGCCGTCTTTGTTGACGATGGTATAAGTAACTTTTTTCATCGCCTCTTTGGTCTTTTCTTCGTCATACATAAGACCCATAATTCTCTTTACGGAACTGATAGTTCTTTTTGGGTTGGTAATCGCCTGACGTTTTGCAGGATCACCCACAAGCACTTCACCCTTGTCTGTAAATGCAACAACCGATGGAGTTGTGTTCTTTCCTTCTTTGTTTGGGATGATTTTCGCTTCGCCACCTTCATATACCGCAACACAAGAGTTTGTTGTTCCTAAGTCTATACCTATTACTTTACTCATCTTTTTCTCCTTTGTGATTTAAATAAACTTGTTAATTTTTTAACTGGCAAAATTATAAACCATTTTCAAAATAACTTCTGCCACCTATGTGGCACACCGCGTTAATTCGCTACAACGACCATCGCTTCGCGAAGCGGACGTCCTTTGTATTTATAGCCTGTCTGGAAAGTCTGTACGATCTCACCACTTTCGATTTCATCATGATCCACACTTTGAACCGCGTTGTGGATGTTTGGATCGAACGGTTCGTCGTAGCTGACTTTTTCGACTCCATGTTTCTCAAGGTTGGTAAGGAAAAGCTTGTAAGTCAGTTCGATCCCCTCTTTCATTTTTTTAAGCAGATCCTCGCATGCCGCTTCACCTTCCGCTGCTTTGAGTGCGCCTTCAAGTGAATCAAGTACGGGGATCATATCTTTTGCAAATTTTTCGTTTGCGTATTCAATCGCCTGATATTTCTCTTTCTCAAGACGTTTTTTGACATTGTCGAAGTCGGCATAGACGCGTGTGTACTTATCTTTGAGTTCATCAAGTTCGCTTTGGAGTTTGTCAAGCTCCGCTCCCGCTTCTGCTTCATCTTTTTCAAGCTGTTCTTCCACGTTCTCTACATTTTCCTGTTCTTCGTTTTTCAATGCTTCATCATTCTTTTTCTTGTTCATAATTGTTCGATTCTCCTTTATTTGTAAGTTTCAAAGAGTATTATATCACTTGAGCCGTTTAATGTCAAGTTTTTGTTCAACAATTTTATTAAAAAGTATTGAGTCGAATTGTATCAAGTATTTGGAGGTTCGATGAATTGATGAGTTTTTCTTCCATAAAAAGAATAGTGTATAATACGTAAAAATGAAGAGAAGGATGGTGTATGCGATTTTTAAAGATAACAGTCGGCTTTTTGGTTGTGCTTATCGCAGCGGTATACATAGTGCTTTTTACGGGAGTAGGCAATTCCATGTTGCGTCCGGTTATAGAGTCAAAAATTACTCTCGCTTTAGGGTTACCTGTTAAGTTGGAGAAGTTTCATTTAAGTATGAGCGATCTGGACGTAGTGCTTGACATCAGTGACGACAACAGTGTGCATGTGTACGGGACATACTCTCCTTTTGCGCAGAGTTTTGATCTTGAGTATGACATCAAGCTTCTAAAGCTGTCTGATTTACGACTACTAACAAAGAAGCAGCTTGCAGGGGAGTTCAAGACAAAAGGAACGCTCAAAGGCACTCTTGATCTTATGCAAATCGATGGAAAAAGCGATGTTGCAAAGAGTGATACCCTCTATCATGTAGAACTTGACAAGTTCGATGTTACCTCTCTCAAAGCAGATATCAAGTCACTGAGGGTCGATGCGCTGCTTGCTATGCTTATGCAGCCGAGTTTCGTGCATGCGGCTTTAGATCTCGATTTGAACTTTAAAAATATCAAACCGCATCAGCTTGACGGTATCGTGCATATGCAGACACGCCAAGGCCTTTTCGATACTGCCGTTATCAAAAAAGAGCTCAATATCACGATTCCGCATACGCGATTTACTATGAAAGCGGATGCAAAACTACAGGGAGAGAAGATCGATTACGAGTATCTTTTCGATTCCAATCTTGTCAAGGTCACAACGAACGGAAATGTCGTGCCTGAGCCTCTTAAAACGGATATTGTCTATAAGGCTTCCGTCAAAGAGCTGGCTCTTTTGCAGCCAGTGACACATACCGCTTTGCGAGGCCGTGTGAATGTACATGGAACACTCAAGGGTGAGAAGAAAAAGATGCTTTTGAAACTTTACAGTGACTTGGCTTCTTCTAAAACAAGTGTACTCCTGACGCTCAAAGAGTTTCAGCCTTCCGCTCTTCATGCGGTCGTAACGCATCTGCGACTTGAAAAACTTTTTTATATGCTCAAGCAGCCGCGATATGCACAGGGAGATTTCAATTTGAAAGCCGATGTGGATGATTTCAAGATCGGCTCTTTGAAAGGGAAGGTGACAAGTGTAACGACTGGAAGTCTCAATGCCCGCTATCTTACCAAAGCCTACGGCTTCAAACATTTGATGCCGAAAACAAGCTTCAGGCTTCGAAGCGTTTCCACACTCAAAGGTACCGATGTCGACACGCTCGCTACACTTACTTCGAATCTGGCGGATCTAAATGTCAAAAGGGCACGTTTCAATGTCAAATCAGTACAACTCGATAGCGATTACACAGTGAAAGTTCCTTCGCTTGAAAAACTCTACTTTGTCACGGACAGACATCTAAGAGGGGGGATAGCGGCACAAGGAAAGATACACAAAGCTAAGAGTCTGATCGTTACGGCGTATTCGAAAATAGCCGGTGGAGAAATGAAGAGTAAACTGGTGGATGACAAACTGCATCTTGATCTCAATGATGTAAGAACGAAAAAAGTTTTGTGGATACTTTTGTATCCTGAAATTTTCGATAGCGGCATGTATGCCAAGGTCGACTATGATTTGACCGACAACAAAGGTGTCATGACTGCAGATTTCAAAAATGGAAAATTTGTGAAAAATCAGGTTTTCGATACGCTGAAAAAGTTTGGAAAAGTCGATCTTTACAAAGAAAATTTCAATGGTGACGCAAAAGCGAATATAAATAAAGAAAAAGTTGCCGCAGTGTTTGACCTCAAAGCGCGGAAAGCGGAGATACGCAGTGATAAAACGCTTTTGGATACGAAACACTCGACAATCGATTCGAAAATAGATATAAAAGTGGAGAAAACTCCCGTGACCGTGACGCTCAAAGGCGATATATCCAAACCTGCCATAGGTGTCGATCTCAAAGAGTTTATGAAGAGTGAAGCAGGTCGGAAACTGCAGAAAAAAGCGGGCAGAGAGCTTAACAGACTGTTGAAAAAACTTTTTTAATCTCCGGCATCCGCCAAGGTGAGGCAGAGAATGGTCTCCTTTCCCGCCTGCGCAAGAGCAGTGACCGCTTCGCTGATCGTTGTGCCGGTGGTGATGAGGTCGTCCACAAGAATGCACTCTTTATGGGGAAAAAACTTCAGCCGGAAATCTCGCGGATTTTGAAGTCTGAACGCTTTTGACCTACCGGAGTAGGAGATTTCGTTTTTGGCTATGAGTCTGGTATGCTGGGGAGCGAGACGGTGTGATTTGCAATGTTTGGCAAGAATAGCCGTATGTGAGTAGAGCCCTTTTGGCCTCTCGTCGATGCCCAAAACGGCGATTTCCCGTTCATAGGTGAACTTCTGAGCAAACTTCGCGAAAGAGTTGCGTGCGAGGATGGTGTAGATATGGTATCCAAGATCGGTATGTTTGGTATGGAGCAGTTCTTTGATTTGTGCATAGCGGTAAAAGGAGAGCACTTCTACTCCTCCGCCGAGTTTTCGGCGTGTAAGCGAAGGCTGGAGATACTCTCTCTGGCAGGCTTTGCAGATATGGAAAAAAGAGTGTCGTTTGCACAGCAGGCATTTCATATTTAGATTTCAGATTTCAGGTTTCACGTCTTGGACTTGTCTGAATCCTGAATCCTGAGCCCTGAATCTCATATTCAATCCATCTTCAGCACAGACATAAACGCCTCTTGCGGCAGTTGGACTTTACCGATGGCTTTCATACGCTTTTTCCCCGCTTTTTGCTTCTCAAGCAGCTTTCGTTTACGGGTGATGTCTCCACCGTAACATTTGGCTGTGACATTTTTGCCCATAGATTTGACGGTTTCCCGGGCGATGATCTTGTTCCCTATGCTGGCCTGAATGGCAACTTCGAAAAGTTGACGGGGAACGATCTCTTTCATATTTTTTACAAGGGCTCGTCCGCGGGATTGTGCACTCTCTTTTGGAACGATGACACTGAGTGCGTCGACCACTTCACCGGCTACTCTGACATCGAGTTTGACAAGATCGCCTCTGCGGTATTCGCTTGGTTCGTAGTCGAAACTCGCATACCCTTTGGATATGGACTTGAGGGTATCATAAAAGTCCACGACGATTTCGTTCATTGGAATGGCATATTCGAGCAAGACGCGTTCTTCGTTGAGGTAGGTCATCTTTTCCTGTATCCCGCGTTTGGAGACAAGGAGGTTCATGATGTTTCCGAGATATTCGTTGGGGGTGATGACGGTCGCTTTGACATAAGGCTCTTCGATATGATCGATCTTGCTTGGGTCCGGCAGTTCGCTAGGGTTTTGCACTTCGACCATCGTCCCGTCATTGAGATAAACATGATAGACAACGCTTGGTGCGGTTGCGATCAGATCGAGTCCGAACTCACGCTCAAGACGCTCTTTGACCACCTCCATATGCAGCATCCCCAGAAATCCCACACGAAAACCAAAGCCAAGTGCGACGGATGTTTCCGGTTCATAGCTGAGGGAGCTGTCGTTGAGTTTGAGTTTTTCAAGCGCTTCTCGCAAGTCTTCGAACTTGTCTGTGTCTATGGGGTAGAGCCCTGCAAAGACGAAAGGCTTGGCAGGTTCGTACTCTTCGATCGGGTATTTGGTCGGGTTTTTCGCATCGGTTATCGTATCGCCGACGTTGATGACGCTGACATCCTTGATGCCAAGGATGACTATGCCGATCTCTCCCGCTTTGATCTCGTCTGTTTTCATCTTTTTGAGCGGGTGCGGGTACTGTAGTTCGAGTACTTCGTGTTCGGCACCGCTACTGACGAATTTGATCGTCTGTTTCGTTTTGATGCTACCGTCAAAAACACGTACGAGTGCGAGTGCGCCGAGATAGTTGTCAAACCAGCTGTCATAGATGATGGCACGTGTTGGAGCCTGTGGATCACCTGAAGGAGCGGGGATGCGATCGACGATGGCATCAAGAAGTTCTCGGATACCTTGACCTGTTTTGGCCGAAGTGAGGATCGCGTCTGTCGCATCGATCCCGATGGCTTCTTCGATCTCTTCAGCGACTCGATCCGGATCGGCTGCCGGGAGGTCGATTTTGTTGATGACAGGGATGAGTTCGAGGTCGTTATCGAGCGCCATGTAGACATTGGCGATGGTTTGGGCTTCCACGCCTTGCGCGGCGTCGACGATGAGCAGTGCCCCTTCACAGGATGCAAGCGACTTACTTACTTCGTAGCTGAAGTCGACATGCCCCGGAGTGTCGATAAGGTTGAGGATGTAGTGCTTGCCATCTTTGACATAATCAAGCCGAACCGACTGTGCTTTGATGGTGATACCGCGCTCCTGCTCGATATCCATCGTGTCCATCATCTGCGAGCTCATCTCTCGTTCACTGACAGCACCGCATTCTTGGATGATGCGGTCGGCCAATGTGCTTTTTCCATGGTCGATGTGAGCGATGATGGAGAAATTTCGAATGTTGTCCACTTGTCGTCCTATGAAAAGAGAGAGTTGACGCTCTCATTGTGATAGACTCTGCGGATCACCTCTGCGAAGAGCGGTGCAACGCTGAGTACGGAGATCTTTTTACACGGTTTTGATACGAGTGTGTTGGTGACAATCAGTTCGTCGAGTTCGCCGTTTTCGATATTTTCATAAGCTTTACCGCTGAGGACAGGATGGGTCGCACATGCCATAACGCTTGTCGCTCCCTTGTTTTTGAGTGCCGTGGCGGCTTTGACCATCGTGCCCGCTGTATCGACCATATCGTCTATCATGATCACATCTTTCCCTTCGACGTCACCGATGATGTTCATGACCTCCGCGACATTGGCTTTTTCGCGTCTTTTGTCGACGATGACCATATCAAGACCGAGTCTCGAAGCGAAGTAGCGTGCTCTGGCAACTCCGCCAATGTCCGGTGAAGCGATAACGGGATTCTTGAGATTTTTGCTTTTTATGTAGTTTTCAAATGCGATTGAACCGTAGAGGTTGTCCACAGCTATGTCGAAAAATCCTTGTATCTGTCCGGCGTGCAGGTCCATAGTAACGACTCGGTCCACACCTGCCGTTTCGATCATATCGGCAACGAGTTTGGCGGTAATCGGTACACGGGGAGCGGCTTTTCTGTCTTGTCTTGCATAACCGAAGTAGGGGATGACCGCAGTGATGCTCGATGCCGAAGAGCGTCTGAGTGCATCGACCATGATAAGCAGTTCCATCAGATTGTCGTTGGAGGGAGCGCCCGTACTCTGGATAATGAAGACGTCACGACCACGCACGCTCTCGCTGATTTGAACGGAAATCTCCCCGTCACTGAATCTTTTGATATCCGCTTTGGCCGTTGGGACATCGAGGATGGAACAGACCTCTCGTGCAAACTCGGTACTGGCGGTTCCGGCAAAAATTTTATACCCTCTCATGCAATGAATCCTTACAAAAAATATGTGCAATTCTATCCAAAATGTGCTGACTACGGACTTAAAAGTTACAGCTTAAAAATTTTTTACACCAAAAAAAGAGACTGCGTTGTAGAGAGAGATATTAATCTTTTTGAGTTAGAATAACACCAAATTTTAAAACAAAGGATGTTTCATGTTAGTAACGAAAAAAGCACCCGATTTTACAGCCGCGGCTGTACTTGAAGACGGCACAATAGTGGAGGATTTCAATCTTTATCAGAATTTTGGAGAAAAAGGAACCGTTTTGTTCTTTTATCCGCTTGACTTTACATTTGTCTGCCCGTCTGAGATCATCGCATTTTCTCACCGCATCGAAGAGTTCAAATCTCGCGGTGTCAATGTCATCGGATGTTCGGTAGACAGCCAGTTCTCACACTGGGCATGGAGAGAGACTCCGGTTGAAAAGGGCGGTATCGGTAGAGTCAAATTCCCGCTTGTCGCCGATCTCACGAAAAAAATCGCATCCGACTATGATGTACTTCTCGATGGTGGCGTAGCGCTTCGCGGTTCGTTCCTTATTGATGCGGACGGAACCGTACGCCATGCCGTTATCAACGATCTTCCGCTTGGAAGAAACATCGACGAAATGATAAGAATGGTCGATGCTATGCAGTTTACGAACGAGCATGGTGAAGTCTGCCCTGCAAACTGGGAAAAAGGTCAAGAAGCTATGAAACCCGATGCCGAAGGTGTTGCAGAGTATCTTGCAAAACACGAGTCCGAACTCTAAGACTCTTCCTCTCATGCCGGGTTTTCCGGCATATCCTCTCATTTTCTTTTTCTGTAAAAATTTTTCGCTTTTGGATGTGCATATATGAGATTGCTCCACTGTTTTCGCGGTGCTATGAGCGTCAGACGCGCAGGGTTCTTTGCTCTTGAGAGTGCGACGTAGAACTGGGAGGGAGCGAAAATTTCATTGGATTCGATGATGAGATCTTCAAGACTCATTCCCTGTGACTTGTGGATCGTTATAGCAAAGGCGAGTCGAATGGGATACTGATAGACGCTAAAGAGTTCCTCTTCTCTCACTTCGATTTTACCTTTGATCTCTTTTTCGATCCATTTTGTTTTGCTTTGTTTCACTTTTTCAAGTTTGACGACATTGCCGTCGCTTTTTTGTACATAGACGAATTCCTCGTCTATCTTGACTATTACACCGCGTTCACCGTTGAAATAGTTCCAGGAGTTTCTCGTAAAAAGAACGGGTGCACCGAGTTTGAGGTGGAGCTCCTTGTCTATGCGGGCATCTTCGAAAAATCGTTCAATCTCCATGTTTGTAACTTTTTTATCGCAGACGACGATTTCGGCATTTTTGGTTACAAGCTCTTCGTCAATGAAATCGAGCTGGATGCGGTTGTGGTATGTGACCGAAGCGTTTTTGCCAAAGAGAAAGGTGAACTGTCGCAAATCGTTTGGTATGGGTTTGATAAACTCGTTAAGCATATCGTGTACATGGGCATCCACATAGCCGAAACGCACATGATGCAAGAGTTCGATGAAACGGGTATCGTCCGTTCTGTATATCTTGTCGAGTACAATTTTTTCAAATGCAAAGCGCTCCCAGGATTCACTCTCGAAAGCGAAATGAAGCTCTCCTTTCGAGATGGGCGGAAGTTGCAGAAAATCGCCGACTACCATGATGCGCCCTTTGAAGTCGGCCTGCAAAAGACGAAGCCGCACTAAGTCGAGCACTTCCGCACTTACCATCGATATCTCGTCGATAATGATCAGATCGATTGCCTGAAGAATGTGTTTTATTTTCTTTGGGATGGCCAGTTTTTTACTGCGTTGTAATTCTTCCAAGTTTGAAGCGATGCCCAAGTCGAAAAAACTGTGCAGTGTCTGTCCCCCGATAAGCGTGGCCGCCATTCCCGTAGAAGCGAGTTTGGCGACTTTTTTACCCTGTTGTTCGTACATATTGATGATTTCTCTGGTAAGAGTGGTTTTTCCCACACCTGCCCCGCCGGTGAGAAAAATATTGGAGTGTTGGAGCATTTCGATCAAGTCAATGGCATTCATAACGAAATAGTAGCGGTTTTTAATAAAAAAATAGTAGAATAACCCTTAAAGTAAAGGAGAAAAAGTGCAGAGAATCTTGATTATCGAAGACAATCAAACGCTTGCTAAACTTATCGCAAAGAAGATAGGTGTGGAGCTTGATTTTGAGATCGACATCGCTTACAGACTGTCCGAAGCGAAGCTTTTCCTTTCACGATATAACTATTTTGTCGTACTGACCGACCTGAATTTACCGGACTCTCCGGAGGGTGAAGTGGTGGATTATCTGCTGCAAAAAAAACAGAGAGTAGTCATTCTTACAAGCAATATCGACAAGAACTTCAGAAAGCAGATGCTGCAAAAGAACATCATCGATTATATCAAAAAAAGCGGAGCGCAGGATATCAAGTATATCATTTCGATGTTAAGACGTCTGCTGATAAATCAAAAGCATACCGTCCTTGTCGTCGAAGATTCGATGCCGATGCGAAATCGATATAAAAACATGCTTGAAAATCTCTTTTTCAAAGTCGTTACGGTAGCACATGGGGAAGAGGCACTCGGTTTTCTTCAAAACAATCCGAAAGTATCTCTCGTTGTCACCGATTACAATATGCCAGTTGTAGACGGCTTGGAATTGACAAGAGAATTGCGAAAGGAGTATGACAAAAACGATCTGCCGATAGTTGCCGTGTCGTCGAGTGAAGATGAAGAGATTTTGGCACTTTTTTTGAAAAACGGGGCGAACGACTATATAAAGAAACCCTTTTCCAAAGAGGAGTTTCATTGTCGGATCAACAATACGATCGAGGCGTATGAAAATCTTCATGCTGTGCTTAACAGTGCCAACAGGGATTTCCTTACAGGTCTTTACAACCGCCGTTATTTCTTCGCTCATATCGATGAATATATCACAAAGGCAGAAAAGGAGTATCTTGGGCTTTATATCGGGATGATCGATATAGATAACTTCAAAAGCATCAACGACAAGTATGGTCATGATGACGGAGACAGAGCGATCGTAGCTCTTTCGGAGATTCTGCGGACCAATACAAATCAACAGGACATCGTCGCCCGGTTTGGCGGAGAAGAGTTCTGTGTGGCACTCCTTGCGGAGAGTGACGAAATCGCTTCGAATGCCTTCGAACGCATTCGCAAAAGTGTCGCATCCTTCTCGTTCGCTGCACATAACGGTGAGCAGATTGTATTGACTGTTTCCGTCGGTGTTGCGAAATACGAGAGGGAGGAGGGTATCGACGAAGTTATCAATCAAGCCGACATGAATCTTTATGAAGCAAAAAAGAGTGGAAAAAACCGAGTCGTTTTTAAAAAGGATTAAAATGTACAACTACAAGCCTTTCCAAAAAGCGTTTGAGAGAATTGTGACTCCTTTTGATAGTTTTTTACATTCGCAAACCACGACGGGCATTTTCCTGCTTGCTGCAACCATCATAGCGCTGGTGCTGGCGAATTCGCCGTATGCGCAAGCATATGATCATTTTTTTCATACTCGCATAGGCTTTAGTATTGGCTCATGGCATGTCTATCATTCGTTTTCACACTGGATCAACGACGCTTTTATGGCTGTTTTCTTTTTTGTCGTCGGGCTTGAGATCAAGCGGGAACTGCTCATTGGCGAACTGAGTGAGATGCGGCTGGCGATTCTGCCCATCTTAGCGGCAATAGGGGGGATGATCGTCCCTGCACTCATCTACCTTTCATTCAACTACGGTACTCCTTCACAGGGCGGATGGGGTATTCCTATGGCGACGGATATCGCCTTTGCGATCAGTGTGCTGGTAATCCTTGGCCGCCGAGTTCCCTCCTCGTTGGTCACTTTTCTTGTAGCGCTTGCAATCGTCGATGATCTCGGCGCGGTCGTCGTGATAGCTCTGTTTTATACAAGCGATCTCAATTTGCTTGCGCTTTTTTATTCGATGCTCTTTTTTGGCGGGATGATCCTTGCGAACTTTGTGGGCATTCGCAACTATCTTTTTTACTTCGCTTTGGGATTTGGAATGTGGTTCTTCATGCTCGATTCGGGCATTCATGCAACGATAGCGGGTGTGCTTGCGGCACTTGCCATTCCTTCAAAACCGTTTAAAAACCCGCTTTCTTTCGTTCCCGAAGCCAAAAGACTGCTTCAGGAGTTCGAAGAGTATCCAGTAGCGACCGATATGACGATGCATGAACGCCAAAAAGCGATCTTGCAAAGCTGCAAGGACTCCATCGATGCCGTCAGTTCTCCTGCCGGGATACTTGAGCACACTCTTCATCTGCCCGTCTCTTTGATCATCATCCCGCTTTTTGCGCTTGCCAATGCCGGCATCAAGATAGAATTTGTCTCTTTTGGCGAGATGCTTGCCACACCGATAGCGCTTGGAGTGATCGTAGGCCTGGTGGCAGGTAAAAGTATAGGAATTTTCGGTTTTTCTTATGCAGCAATCAAAATGGGTATAGCAAAAGCACCCAAAGGGAGCACGTTGAAACAGATGTTCGCCGTTTCGCTGCTTGGAGGGATAGGATTTACGATGAGTATATTTATTACGGATCTTGCGTTTGAAGGGGACGCGCTCTTCATTACCCAGGCCAAAGCAGGTATTCTCGTGGCTTCGCTGATTGCCGGAATAAGCGGTTATTTGTTGCTTAAAAGATTCGCATCCCCACAGCAGCGAGAAGCAGATAGAACATAGTGGTCGCGACATCTTCGGTGCCGCAGAGTTTCCGCATGGGTGAGAGAGAGGCTGAAATACCCATCGCTGCCGCAAACAGTAACGCTCCTCTCAGCGGGTGAAGAGGGAGAAAACGGTATGCCAAAACTTGAGCGAGAAACGAAGCTCCAAAGGCACTCAAGAGAATAAACCAGTATCGTTTTGCACCCATTTTACAAGAACATCCGATGCCATGTTTTAAAAGCCGTTTTGGATCGATGTCGAGCAGAAACAAAAAGAGTACTGCAGGAGCAAGATTGGAGATGATACGATCCAAAAGTATCGCGTTCGATTCGCTTAATGGGATAGCGTATCCCAAAACAGAAAAAAGTAAAAAAATGATGCCGCCCGTCACTATTTTTGAGTGAAATTTTTTTGTTACAATATACATAATGACACTAAAAAATGCTAAAATAAATAAAATTTTCATAACCGGCCTTGCGCTTGGATGATAAAGTGAAATGGCATAAGCTGCATTGACGTTCAATTTACGAAGATGGAAGAAGCGTCGGCAGTTTCACATCATTCCGATGCAGAAAGTACGTGCAGATTATACCATTCTTCAAAGACAAAACAAGAAAAATGCTCTCTTGATGTGCAAAGGATTGGTTCTAATAGTAAAAAGGAAAACTCATGCGTATTTTGATGCTTCTCTTTGTTCCTGTATCACTGCTTTTCTCCTACTCACAAATGAATATATATAACAATAAAGCACAGATATTCAAAAAAGAGCGTCTTGTGTCCAATATAATCCAAAATATTCCGCAAACGATGATAGAGAGCAGTTTTATCATCTATAAGCCAAAGATAGCGAGCTATACCTATAAAAAAGGGAATAAAACTTCTCTGTACGATGTGTGGGCAAGCTACAAAAACAAAACGGTGTTTTACAAGAACAAAGAGGTGACTCTTCGTTACATACAACAGCCTTATGCACTTGTAGAACTGCCGAATAAAAAGTTGGAAACGGTAGAACTCAAAGAGATTCTCTTTCCACCCTATGAGGGTACTTTTCTTGCAACTCCAAATCATATAGTTTTGCCAAAAAGATATGCCCAAAGAGAGATACGTTATGGATATATGCTCGAAAGGATACACTGGAAAAGTTTCTATATTATGAAATTTGAAAAATACAATCAGGCACAACTGAAAGGAAAGTTCGAGATCACGAACGATACGGATACGGATTTTCATCTTGACGCCGTTCGTCTCATAGCGGGGACTCAAAACAATTCGATCTCTTCCTACGCTCCCAACTACTACAGGACAACCAGATACAAAGCTCGTTCTATTTCTCTCAAGAGCATACGCTCGGCACCCATGCAGAATTACTACAGTTATACGTATAAAAGAGAGATCACTCTCCCTTCCCATGCAAAAAGTTACATCTCTTTTATGGACAGGCGTATTTTGATAACAAAAAAATATACCGTGCATCTTTCCGATCCAAGATATCTTGATGAAGAAAACAAAAAAGTTCCACAGGTAAGTGTTCAATTCAAAGTCCCTGAGGCTCTGCCTTATGGAACGGTGCTTTTTATAAATCAAAAAAGAGTCTATCTCGGTGATGCTAAGATCGCAAACACACCTAAAGATGTCTATATATTGCTTGATATTGGGAAGGATTTTTTTTCGATTGTCAAAGAGCGTCTTGTAGATATTCGAAACTTTAAAGATGGTGTACGCTCGACCGTGGAGTACACTCTTACAAACCGTTCGAAAAAAGAGCGGACATATCGACTTTTTGTTCCTTTACCAGAGGCAAAAAGGGCGTCGATTACGACAACGAAAAAATACAGATTCAAAGATGCCAATACGCTTCTGTTTGAAATCAGCCTCGCTCCAAACAGACATGAGCAGTTTGATGTGACTTATGAACAAAGGAAATAGATGGCAAAATACATACTGCTCGATACGGAAACTACGGGAGCGGGAGAGCAAGACCGCATTATCCAGCTTGGATATCTTGTTTTGGAGGGGGCGAAGACGGAGGTACACAATGACTTCTGTAGCAGTGAAGTTCCCATAAACTACAGTGCGATGGAGGTTCATGGTATTACGCCTGAGATGATAGAGGGCAAGCCGAAATGTACTGAGGTAGCGGCATACAAAAGACTGCTTGAGCTGAATAAGCCGGAAAATTATCTCATCATTCACAATGCCCCGTTTGATGTCGGAATGTTGGAGAAAGAGGGATTTCAAAACAGAATGCAACTCATCGATACACTCCGTGTAGCCAAACATCTGCTTCCAAATGAAGAGGGACACAGGCTACAGTATTTTCGTTATAAGATGGGATTGTACAAGCTCGAAGAGGCGGAAGCGAAGAGGCTCGGTGTAGAGGTCAAAGCCCATGACGCCATAGGGGATGTACTTGTGCTCAAATTGCTGCTGAGTGAGTTGAGAAAGCTGGTGATGCAGCAATATCCAGGTGAGGACAGTGTCGCCAAAATGGTTGAATTGACGAAAACACCGATATTTATAGAGAAGTTTCGTTTTGGCAAATACAAGGGCAAAACGCTCGAAGAGGTAGCGTTACAGGACAGGAGTTACCTTGAGTGGATGTTGTCGAAGATGGAGAATCTCGACGACGACCTTCGCTACTCTATCAACAAAGTGCTTGGGAAAGCAGGATAGAAAAAGGATTTACTTTTCGTTTCTGCAGTTTTCGCAGAGTCCTGAAAGGACAAGATTGGCAGATTCTATTTCGAAAGTAGAATTTTTGGAAGCGTTTTGGATGATGTCGTCGAGATTGAGATGAATATCCCAGACATTATGACACTTTTTGCATTGCAAGTGCGCATGAGATGCTTTTGTAAGTTCGTAGACACTTTTTTGTTCGGGAAGTTTCACTTCGCTTACGAAAGCGTTTTCCATCATGATGTTGATATTTTTATAAATCGTGGCGAGCGAAAGAGAGTTGAACTTTTGTTTCAACACTTCGTAGAGCTGCTCGATGCTGAGATGACCGTACATAGCCAGGGCTTCGGTAATAGCGATTCGCTGCGGAGTGGCTTTGAGATGATAGTTTCTGAGTTGATTGATATAATTTTCCATAATGAGATTATATACTATTTTTCGTTATATCAGACTTTAAGTATAAGAGAGAAGACCCACTTTCAGTGGATCTTAAATAACGTGAGATTATGACTCGATTTTCGGTCCTGCAGCGGAGAAGTCGAATTCACTCTCTTCGTTTTGATATTTTTTGAAATTTTCGATAAACATTTCGGCAAGACGATCACGTGTCTGATCGAATGCCTCTTTGTCTTCCCAGGCTTCTCTCGGATTGAGGACATTTGGATCGATGTCACCAAGTGTTTTCGGTACATGGAGTCGGAACGTTTTTGTGACATCGAATTCACTCTCGTTGATACTGCCGTCAAGTATAGCGTTGATGCAGGCGCGTGTGTCTTTGATGCTCATTCTTTTTCCGACACCGTAACCACCGCCCGTCCAGCCTGTATTGACAAGGTAGACGTTGACACCGTATTTGTCGATTTTCTCACCCAAAAGTTTTGCATAGACTGTCGGGTGTAGTGGCAGGAACGCTTCACCAAAACAAGCGCTGAAAGTCGCAACAGGCTCCGTGATGCCGCGCTCGGTCCCCGCTACTTTTGCAGTGTATCCGCTGAGAAAATAGTACATTGCCTGTTCCCGTGTTAGTTTGGAAACCGGAGGCAGAACTCCAAATGCATCTGCCGTGAGGAAAATGATGTTCTTGGGATGACCCGCCATGAGATTCGGCTGATGGTTTTTTATATGTTCGATAGGGTAAGAGACTCGTGTGTTTTCGGTTTTGCTGCCGTCGCAGTAGTCCACCGCACCGTTTACGTCGCATATGATGTTTTCAAGCAGCGCGTTTCTTTTGATGGCATTGTAGATTTCTGGCTCGCTTTCTGGATCGAGGTTGATGACTTTTGCGTAGCATCCGCCTTCGAAGTTGAAAACTCCTTCGTCATCCCAGCCATGCTCGTCATCACCGATCAGCTTTCTCTTCGGATCGGTCGAGAGTGTCGTCTTTCCGGTTCCGGAAAGCCCGAAGAAGAGAGCGGTGTCGCCCGCTTCCCCGACATTTGCCGAGCAGTGCATCGAGAGTTTGCCTTCCAGCGGTAGCCAGTAGTTCATCATAGAAAAGATACCTTTTTTCATTTCGCCGCCATAGTAGGTGCCGCCAATAATGGCGATGTTCTCTTCTACATCGAAAGCGACAAATACTTCGGAGTTGAGACCATGCTCCTTCCACTTTTCATCGACCGCTTTACAGGCATTAAAGAGTGTGAAGTCGGGTTTGAAGCCTTCAAGTTCTTCCTCAGTTGGGCGGATAAACATATTTTTGACAAAGTGGGCTTGCCAGGCGAGTTCGGAGATAAAGCGTACGTTTCTTCTTGAAGCTTTACTCGCTCCAGCGTATGCATCAACGACATAAAGACTTTTGCCGCTGAGCTCTTTTTTCGCTATCTCAAACAGTTCTTGGAAAACTTCTGGCGAGATCTTTTGGTTGACATCGCCCCATGCGATGTATCGATTGGAAGGTTCTCTGTTGACGAAGTACTTGTCTTTGGGACTTCGTCCGGTGAAAATACCCGTATCGACTGCCGTCGCACCGCTTTGTGTCATCACGCACTCGCCGTTTTTGAGTTCATGATCGATCAATTCGTCATAACTAGGATTGTAAAAGACCTCTTTAATATCGGATAATCCCGCTTCTTCGAGTTGTTTGACTATACTCATTATGCATTGCCTTCTGATGTATGGACACCTCCAAAACCTTGTTTTAGAGTTGAAGGTCTTACAGGTGTCCACATGATTTTTTTTCTGCTGAAATTATACTACTACTAAACCTAAATTTAAAGTAAAAACGGCGCAAATCGGTCTATTTTTGGAAAATATTTTTTTTCCTCCTTTTTTTCTTCTCGTTGAAATTTATTTTAAGGTTTGATTGTATATAATTCCACTCCACAAACCAAAAATGTGGTCGCGTAACTCAGTGGTAGAGTGCTTCCTTGACATGGAAGTGGTCACTGGTTCGAGTCCAGTCGTGACCACCATTTCCTTCTACAGAACTTTCAAAACAAACTTCTATTCGTTCACGTATCTTTATGTTATAATCCCGATTAACAACCCAACTTTAGAAGAGAGGAAATATGGAAAAAGTCGAACCGATGACACTCTACGGATATGAAAAACTTCAAGAAGAAGTCAAAGATTTGCGGGATGTCAAAAGACCCGCCGTCGTGAAAGCTATCGAAGAGGCGCTAGAACATGGAGATTTGAAAGAAAATGCCGAGTATCATGCTGCCAAAGAGCAGCAAAAGCAGATCGATCAGCGTCTTGCAGAACTTGCAGAAATGCTCGGTAATGCGAAGATCGTCGATCCAAGTGAACTGGAGCATTCCAAAGTGAGTTTCGGCTCTACGGTTACGCTTGAGGACTTCGATACGGGTGAAGAGGTGACATATACGATTGTCGGCGGATGTGAAAGTGATCCTGACCGTGGACTTATCTCTTTCAATTCACCGCTTGCCAAACAGCTTCTCGGCAAAGAGGAGGGTGATGAGGTTACCGTCATCCTGCCCGGAGGCAAAAAGGAGTACGAGGTTGTCGAGATAACCTACAAGGAGATTCCTTTTGAGTGCAATTAACGTAGGGATTGTCGGCGTCAGCGGTTATACGGGGCTTGAGCTTGTCAAGATGCTGCATGCACATCCGAAATTTGAACTTGCCTATGTGGCAAACAGTGAAGGCGACACCTCTCTTGCAGCATTACACCCTGCTCTCAAAAGTGTATGCGATCTGCCTGTAGAAAAAGCGGATGTGAAAGAGGCAAGCAGGCGATGTGAACTTGTTTTTCTCGCTCTTCCGCATAAAACGGCCATGGCTTTCGTCAAACCGTTGGTGGAGTATGGCTGTCGGGTGGTGGACCTTTCTGCCGATTATCGTCTCCCGCTCGAAATTTATGAGAAACATTATACGGAGCATACGGACAGACACAATCTGCCAAAGGCAGTGTACGGCCTGCCTGAACTTTATAGAAATGCCATTGCTTCCGCACAAATCGTCGCCAATCCGGGCTGTTTTCCGACATCCGCCATACTTGGGGCATGGCCTTTTGTTTCCAAAAGGGTGGAGAATTCCCCTGTTATCGTCGATGCCAAGACAGGTGTAAGCGGAGCGGGAAAGAAGCTGAGTGAGACGACGCATTTTGTCAATGTCAACGAAAATCTTTTCGCTTACAATCCGCTTGGGCACAGACACGCACCGGAAATTGCTCACAAATTGGGACTGGAAGAGAGTGAAGTCGTTTTCGTTCCGCATCTTTGCCCGATTACACGGGGAATGATCAGTTCGATCTATATGCAGATAGACGAAGCGCTCGATGCGAAGAGCTTTATCAAGAAATTTTATGAACATGAACCGTTTATCCGCATTCTCGACAAACCTGTCGATATGAAAAGCGTTGCCGGGACGAACTTTTGCGATATCTTTGTCAAACAGCAGGGTTCTACACTGTTCATCTCCAGTGCGATCGACAATCTTCAACGGGGAGCCTCATCGCAGGCAGTGGTCAATGCAAATATAATGATGCATCTGCCCGAAGAACTTGGAATACCGAAAATAGCGTATGTTCCATAGCGATATCCTTCTCAAGGAGGGGGCTGTTTTCATCACCGATGCCCACTACAACAGGCCAAAAGGAGAAACGGCTTTAAAAAAGCTGCTGGATGGAATAGCGGCGAAAAAGATCGAAACTCCGCAGCTTTTTCTGTTGGGCGATATTTTCGATGCTCTTTTTGGGGGTGTACCTTATACTGCGGTAGAGAATGAAGAGATCATCGACTTGATTCAAGAGATAGCAAAAGAGAGAGAAGTCATTTACCTTGAAGGCAATCATGACTTTCAGCTTCAGAAATTCTTTCAAAAAGATGTCACGCTCTTTCCGATCAAGAAGCAGCCCATTGTGATAGAGGGAAACGGCAGGCGTATCTGCCTGGCTCATGGAGACTTCGACGCTCCGTTTGGATACAGGTTCTACACTGCACTCATACGCAATCCTTTCATTCTTTTCTTTTTAAATCTCTACGATTCGTTGACAAATCACTCCATACTCAATTTCGTCGAGCGCCATATGTCCAAAAAAGAGCAGTGCAATGAGTTCACATGGTTTGAGGATTTTGCAAAAAAACGCTTTGAGAAAGGCTGCGGATGCGATCTTTTCGTCGATGGACATTTTCATCAAAACAGAAGTTTTTCTTATCCACAGTGCAAGTATGTCAATCTCGGTGCTTTTGCTTGCAATCAAAGATATTTTGTTGTAAAATTTGTCCAAGATGAAATAATATTCGAAGAGTGTACACTTCGATAGAGGGGTATGTATGGGCTTGGACAGTTCGCTCAAAGTGGGTTCCAACGAGATGGAGCTGGTAGATTTTCGCATCTACAAAAAAGAGGGTGACAAGGTATATGAGGGGATCTACGGTATCAACGTCTCAAAAGTGCGTGAGATCATCAAGGTGCCTAAACTCACGGAACTTCCCGGAACACCGGAGTATATAGAGGGGATTTTCGATCTCCGCAATGTCGTCATTCCGGTCATAAACCTTGCAAAGTGGATGGGTATCGAAGAACCTGAAGACGCAAAGAAAAACGCTCGTGTCATCATTACCGAGTTTAACAACGTGCTTATCGGTTTTATTGTTCATGAGGCCAAACGCATACGTCGAATCAGCTGGAGCGACATAGAGCCGGCAACATTCGCCAGTGCCGGCGGTGCGCTCGATGGGAGCAAGATAACGGGTGTGACCCGTATAGAGGATGATGCGGTCCTGCTTATCCTCGATCTTGAAAGTGTCGTTCAGGATCTGGGACTCTACGAGCCGGATGTAGACGACATTCCTCAAGAGGTTGAAAAATTCAAAGGCCTGGCACTTGTTCTCGACGATTCTCTGACGGCACGAAAGATTGTCAAAGACGCATTGGAGAAGATGGGATTCGATGTGATCGAAGCGAGTGACGGTGAGGATGCATTGCAGAAACTGGAAGAACTCTACAGCGTTTACGAAGATGAGATTACGGAGAAGCTCAAAATTATCGTCTCCGATGTCGAGATGCCGAGGATGGACGGTTTCCATTTTGCGGCACGAGTGAAAGATGATGAACGTTTTAGCTCCATACCGATAGTCTTTAACTCCTCGATCAGTGATCATTTCAGTGAAAACAGAGGTCTTGAGGCCGGAGGCGAAGGGTATTTGGTCAAGTTCCAGGCAAATCAATTTTATGACGAAGTGGCGCGTGTCGTGCATGCACATATGAAGAAGTAGGAGTGAAAATATGGATGAATTTCAGGAGATATTGCAGGACTTTCTTGTCGAGTCCTTCGAACTTGTAGAGAAGCTGGATGAGGATCTTGTCGAGTTGGAATCACGGCCGGACGATCTCGATCTGCTCAACGGCATCTTCCGTGTTGCGCATACGATAAAAGGAGCTTCGTCATTTTTGAATTTCGATGTGCTTACACATTTGACACATCATATGGAAGATGTTTTGAACAAAGCACGTCATGGCGAACTCAGTATAACGCCGGAAGTGATGGATGTCATTCTCGAATCCGTGGATCTGATGAAAGCACTTCTTGAAAAGATTCGTGACACGAGCAGTGACGAGGGGATCGATGTTTCCGATGTCGTTGCAAAACTTGATCGTATCAGCGGGGGAGAGGGGAGCATAGAGACGCATGCCTCCGAAGCGGCGACACATGAGAATGCAGAAGAAGAGGTGAGCGAAGCCAAAACGGCCAAAGAGGAAGAGAGCGGCATCGAGGAGGAGGAAGAGATCGATTATGAAAATCTTTCTCCTGAGGAGATTGAGGCGGAGATAGAACGGCTGCTTGCCAAACGTCAGGAAGAAGACAGAAAAAAACGCGAAGCCAAAAAGAAAAAACAGCAGCAATCGAGTGATGAAAAATCGTCGAAAGAAGAGAAGAAAGAAAAGCAGAAAAACACTCCCGCTCCAGCACCCGCTCCAAAAAAAGAGGAGGCTCCGCAAGCCCAGAGGACTCCCAATACTCCAACGCGCAAAGCACCTGCCCAGGTAGAGCAGACGATCCGTGTCGATGTCAAGCGTCTCGATCATCTTATGAACCTTATCGGGGAGCTTGTTCTTGCCAAAAACAGGCTTATCAAGATCAACAGCGATGTGGAAGAACGCTACGAAGGTGAAGAGTTCCTTGAGGAGCTGACACAGGTCGTTTCCATCGTTTCCATCGTTACAACCGATCTGCAGATAGCGGTGATGAAGACGAGAATGCTGCCTGTAGGCAAAGTTTTTAACAAATTTCCCAGAATGATTCGTGATCTTTCCCGTGAATTGAACAAAAAGATAGAGCTTGTAATCGAAGGAGAAGAGACGGAACTCGACAAGTCGATCGTAGAAGAGATAGGTGATCCGCTTGTCCACATCATCCGTAACTCCTGTGATCATGGGATAGAACCGCCCGAAGAGAGGATAGCGGTAGGGAAGCCGGAGACCGGTACCGTTGAGCTTAAAGCATATAACGAAGGGAACCACATAGTCATTCAGATCAACGACGACGGACGTGGTCTCGATCCGGAGAAGCTCAAGCAAAAAGCGCTCGAAAAAGGCCTTATAAGTGAGAAAGATGCTGCAAATATGAGTGACAAGGAAGCATATGCGCTTATCTTCAAACCTGGTTTCTCGACAGCGGCAGCGGTAACGAACGTCAGTGGCCGGGGAGTGGGGATGGATGTCGTCAAGACAAACATCGAAAAGCTCAACGGTATCATCGAGATAGACAGCGAACTCGGCAAAGGGACTTCCATCAAGCTGAAAATCCCACTGACGCTTGCGATCATCCAAGCGCTTCTTGTGGGAGTGCAGGAAGAGAACTATGCAATCCCGCTTGCATCTGTACTGGAGACGGTCCGGATTTCGACGGAAGAGATATATACGGTTGAAAACAAATCGGTCATGAGACTTCGCGATGAGGTACTCAGCCTAGTGCATATCGGTGATATTTTCGAGGTAGAGCGCATCATGGAAAACAGTGAGCATGCCTATGTCGTCGTACTTGGTCTGGGTGCGAGCAAACTCGGGCTCATCGTCGATACGCTCATTGGTCAGGAGGAGATCGTCATAAAGTCTCTTGGCGAGTATCTCAAAGGTATCCAGGGGATCGCCGGTGCGACAATCCGCGGAGACGGCGGTGTGACACTTATTGTCGATGTCGTGGCGCTGATGGAAATAGCCAAAAACGTCAAATCGAGTATAGGCACCACCGAAAACGGCTCCGGTGCCAAAAGTGCGGAGAAAAATGCACCGAGCGATTATCGTGTGATGATTGTCGATGACAGCAAAACGGACAGAATGATTATGAGAAAAGCGCTTGAACCGCTGGGTATCACTCTTGTAGAAGCGGCTGACGGGCAGGAAGCGCTTACCAAACTCAAAGATTCTGATGAAATGTTCGATGCGATGTTGATCGACATCGAGATGCCGCGAATGGACGGTTACACCCTTGCCAGTGAGATCAAAAAGTACAACCGCTACAAAAATCTCCCGCTCATTGCCGTCACGTCACGTACGAGCAAATCGGACAGAATGCGGGGTGTCGAGAGTGGCATGGTCGAGTACATCACCAAGCCATATTCAGCCGATTATCTTGCGAGTGTCGTACAGAGAAACATCAAATTCAAGCCGGAGTTTTTATCATGAGCGATAAATTAAAAGAGGTCATCAACAAGCAGCAGCGCCAACAGCAAGCACCCCAAGAGGGACACGCCGAAGAGTATGTCCAGCTTGTAGGCTTTATCATCGGAGAGGAGGAGTATGCCGTGCCGATTCTTGCCATTCAGGAGATTATCAAACCAATAAGCTGGACACGTGTACCACAGACCCCGGCGTATGTTCTTGGTGTGTTCAATCTCAGAGGATCGGTCATCCCGCTTATCGATCTCAGACGCAAGTTTGGTTTGCCGCCGAAAAAGCAGGATGAAGAGACACGTTTTATCGTTATGAAGCATGGAGACGATGTCGCGGGGTTCGTTATCGATCGACTCACAATGGCGCTTCGTCTTGCCAAAAAAGATATCGGTCCGGCACCTGACACCATCGACGGGGACAATACGATTATCGAAGGCGTAGGCAAAAGAGAGAACAACATTCTCACTATCTTGAAAGTGGATAAGCTGTTAGAGAGAGATTTTTAGTTTTATTTATGAAATCCAACAAAAAAAGAGAGGAGAATGTTTATAAACTGGAGGGGGTTTTAGACATTCATACTCTTCCAAGCCGCAAGGTGGAACTTGAAAAGTTAGGTGAAAAAACGGTGTTGGAGCTTGACTCTCTTCGCCGGCTCGATACCGCCGGCGCTCTTTATCTGCTCGAACTTGCCAAAGAGCGCAGCATTCGTCTCATTGCAGAGAAAGCGGAAATCTTCCAGACACTTGAACTCGTTCGAAAATATCCCCCGGCATCCCTTCCAAAACCCTCCGACTGCCCTTTACTGGCACGGATAGGCTACTTCTTTTATCAAAAATATCTGTTTGTGCTTGCTTTTTTGAGTTTTATCGGTGAGCTTTTTGTCAAGAAAGTGTATATTTTCTTTCGTCCGAGTAATTTTCGTTATAAAGAGATTCTATATGAAATCAAACAAAGTGCGATCAAGGCAATCGGCATCGTCGCCTTGACAAGCTTTCTTGTCGGTGTGGTCATAGCCTACCAGTCGGCAGTGCAGCTCAAACTTTATGGAGCGAATATTTTTATAGTGAATATGCTCGGTATTTCCATTTTGCGAGAGCTTGCACCGATGATCACGGCTATCGTCATCGCCGGGCGCAGCGGTTCTTCCTATACGGCAGAGATAGGAGCGATGAAGATAACCGAGGAGCTCGATGCTATGAGGACGATGGGGTTCGATCCTTATTACTATCTTGTTATTCCGCGGATTGTCGCGTTGATGATCTCTTTGCCTATCTTGATCTTTGTTGCGGATATGGCAGGTTTGTTAGGCGGGATGCTGATTTCCCACACTCAGCTTGATATCTCGTTTGGATTGTTCATTGAAAGGTTTCGCGATGTTATCGATGTGCGGCACTTTATCTTAGGAGAGATCAAAGGACCGTTTTTCGCTTTTTTGATCGCGACCATAGCGATTTACAGAGGTTTCATAGTCAAAGACGATACGCAGAGCATTGGGAAAAACACGACGAAAAGCGTTGTGGAGTCCATCTTCGCCGTCATTGTATGTGATGCGCTTTTTTCCGTGATATTTACAAATCTGGGGATATGAAATGCATGTCATAGAGGTGAAAGATCTGCGGACGGCTTATGGCAGCAAGATCATTCATGACGGTTTGAATCTCACCGTAGAGGAGGGAGAGATATACGGTCTTTTGGGACCAAGCGGGTGTGGAAAAACGACTTTGATGCGTAAGATGGTACTGCTTGAGCCTGTTGAGTCGGGCAAGATTTATGTATTGGGGCATGATCTCTCTTCGCTCAGGCAGCAGGAAGCGCAAAAGTTACGGGAGAACTGGGGTGTACTCTTTCAATTTGGTGCGCTCTTTTCCTCTTTGAGTCTGGCCGAAAATGTCGCACGTCCTTTGATAGAGTATACAAACCTTTCCAAAAAAATGATCGAGGAGATTGTAGCGTTCAAACTGCAGCTTGTCGGTCTCACGCTTCAAGATGCCGCACTCTATCCTTCACAGATTAGCGGCGGAATGAAGAAAAAAGCGGGGCTTGCACGTGCACTGGCGATGGATCCGAAACTCCTCTTTCTCGATGAGCCGACAAGTGGACTTGACCCTATATCGGCACGAGAGTTCGATCGGCTTATTTTGAAGCTGCGCGATCTTTTAAATCTTACGATCGTGATGGTCTCTCATGATTTGCGCTCCATTAAAGAGACTATGGATAGATTCGCTATAATTGACGACAAGAAAATCGTCTATGAAGGAGATTATGGAGGAATCCGTTCAGCCCACAGTGATTTTATAGATAAATTTTTCAAGGAAAA
>JALUFE010000046.1 GCA_027052175.1 Helicobacteraceae bacterium
ATAATTTGCTACAATTCCACTCCACAGACATTGGGAGGTGTCCGAGTGGTCGAAGGAGCACGACTGGAACTCGTGTATGGTGCAAGCCATCGAGGGTTCGAATCCCTTCCTCCCAGCCATCCTAATAATCTTCACTATCAAAGTTTATTAACTCGTTTCAATTACTCTATAAGAGAATTACCTATAATCTATCAAGTTAGCCCCTGCTAATTCCGTGCTAATCTGATATTATTGATATATCAAGTTATGTCGATATCCTATTGCTTTTATTTGCTTGTTTGTAGGGATATGTCAAGATGTGTAGAGATGTATATTGAGATTATATTGCGCGTTCCAGGCGAGCAGATTCGACCACTCTCTCACCTGTCCGTAACTTTTTGAGACTGGTATTATACCCTAATTTGTTTTCTTTTAGCTTAGATATGGTATAGTAATTGAAAATTAGGTTAGGTAAATGACAATGGATATTGGATTAATTATAAAAAGCGTGGTTGGGCTAATTGTTGTGCTTGCTGTGCTTATCATTGTATTTATTTTACCTATACAAACCAAAAAGAAAAAAGATCAAGAGCGAAGTACAAAGTCAGAAGAGGAAAAGGGAAAAATGGATCCTGTACTCTCTTTTGATGAATTGCGTTTAATTATCCGTAAGCGGTCTTCTACCACGGAGGAGTTGAACAAAGCTGTGGATCAGATTGTTCATCACTACGGTAAAATTCAACCAAAGTTAGGCATACGGAGTCATCCGGAGTTTGACAAATATGTGGATGTGATAGTCCATCTCGTACGCCATAAGAACACAAATAAGGATCTCATTCTCAAACTTGATAGGGAGTTGACGCGAAAAAATCCTGATTACAAGGCGGAACTCAATGATACGTTGACAAAAGCACTCAATTCACGCTAGACAGCAGATCTTGATAGTCAAAAGAGGTTAGATCGAGATAGATTTTTGAACCTTTAGCTATGAATCTCTCCTCTTTTTTGGCTCTTTTTTTAACTTTGTTGTATATTTTTTTTCTTTTTTTTTCGGTGAGACCATGTTTTTTAAGAAATTTTGTGAGTGAAACAATTGTCGGTTCTTTTTTTTCCTCTATTTCCGCTTCAAAATGCTCCTCTTCTTCGAGAGGCTTGGCTTCGAGGAGAAATTTTGAGCTGATGGCATTGAGAATGTTTTTGAGCTGCTCATCTTTTTCTTTGTATATCAGTTCGATGCGTTTTCGCTCCTCAATAAGCAGTTGTTCTTTCTCTTCTCTTAGACGTCTGGTTTCGGTTTCGAGTTTCTCGATTTTTTGTTGGAGTTCCCTGTTTTGTTCTTGAAGAAAGCTGTTAAAGCCGGTTGTAGCAGTTGCCGAGAAAGTTTTGTTTGTCCGAGAAGCACGTTCTTTTGTATTTGGATCGATATAGACATATTTGATATTGTTTTCTATAACCGCTTTGAGTGTTCCTCTTCGGATGCGATTGTGTATGGCTTCTTTGGATATACCGTAGTGTTTGGCAGCTTCTTCTATCGTCATCTTTTTTTGCATTGTCGCTCCTATCTCATATTTTCATATACAAGCGGAGCATCCCACTCTAACGATCGAATATACTTCATAACCTTTTGAAGATCGTCAATTTGCTTGCCTTTGACGCGGATTGAGTCCCCTTCGATTTGGGCTGTGACTTTGAGCTTGAGTTTTTTAATCTCCGCTACGATTTTTTTGGCCTCTTTTGCTTCTATATAATCGACAATCCTGAAAGTTGCTTTACGTGTGCCGCCGCTTGCATCCTCGACGCGAAGTTCATCAAGAACTTTGGAAGAAAGCCCCTGTTTGAGCAGTTTTGCAACGACGATGTCTTTGAGAGCATCGAGTTTGTTGTCGCTGGAAGCAACTAAGATAAGTGCCTTTTCTTTCTCTTTGAAGTTTATTTCGTAGGGTGTGCCTTTGAAGTCGTAACGGTTGGCTACTTCTCGCTCCACAAGATTAAGGGCATTTTTGAGTTTTTGTATATCTATTTTTGCGCTGATATCGAATGAATGTTCTTTTGCCATTTTCTACTACCTTTGAAGCTGATTATATCAAAATATGATAGAATTATACAAAAAATCAAAGTGGGTAACTATGAAGCTTTTTGGGACGGATGGAGTACGTGGGGAAGCGGGCAGCTTTTTGACTGCGACACTGGCGATGCGTGTGGCGATGGCAGCAGGTATCTATTTTAAAGACAACGCCAAAACAAATAAAATTCTTGTCGGAAAAGACACAAGACGCAGCGGTTATATGATCGAGAACGCGATAGTTAGTGGTTTGACGGCGATTGGATATGATGTTGTACAGATCGGTCCAATGCCGACCCCGGCCATCGCTTTTTTGACAGAAGATATGCGTTGCGATGCGGGGATTATGATAAGCGCTTCGCATAACTCTTATGAGGATAACGGGATTAAATTTTTTGATGCGCATGGCGATAAACTGCCCTCGGATACTGAAGAAGAGATTGAAAAGATATACTTTGATGAGCATCTTATTGGGGAATCTCAAGCTGTAGGAAAAGAGATTGGAAAAGCAAAGCGTATTGATGATGTGATAGGGCGCTACATAGTGCATCTTAAAAACAGTTTTCCAAACTCGCTTTCACTCAGTTCGATGCGTATCATTCTCGATGCTGCAAACGGAGCGGGTTATAAAGTCGGTCCGACCGTGCTTGAGGAACTTGGAGCTGAAGTTATCGTCATCAACGATAAACCAGATGGTTTCAACATCAATGAAAACTGTGGAGCAATCCATACAAACGAACTGTGCAAAAATGTCATAAAATATCGCGCAGATCTCGGCATTGCACTTGATGGAGATGCAGACCGTGTCGTTATCGTCGATGAAAAAGGTGACGTCATAGATGGTGATCAGCTTATCGGTGCTCTGGCAAAATATCTTTTTGATCGCGGATTACTGCGTGGCAGAGGGATCGTGACCACCGTGATGAGCAACCAGGCACTCGATGATTATCTCGCAAGTTTTGACATCAAGCTCTACCGCAGCAGCGTGGGGGATAAAAACGTGCTTGAGATGATGAAAAAAGAGAATTTGAATTTTGGGGGAGAGCAAAGCGGGCATGTGATTATGCATGACTTTGCAAAGACGGGAGATGGACTGGCAACGGCTCTTGCAGTACTTGCATATCTTGTCGATACGAACCAAAAAGCCTCGACGGGGCTGAGACCTTTTACGCTCTATCCACAAAAGCTTGTAAACCTCAATGTCTCGGAGAAAAAGCCACTTGAGACGATAGAGGGTATCGGTGAGATAATCAAAGAGCTTGAACAAAAGGGGATGCGTCATCTGATCCGCTATTCGGGAACTGAAAACAAGCTTCGACTTCTTTTGGAAGGACGTGATGCCAAAGCGTTAAATGAATATATGGAAAAACTTGTGAAATTTTTTAAAAAGGCACTTGGTGGATAAGGTTCGCTTTTTTGCCGTGTTTTTGTTGAGTCTAGCCGGTATTTTTATCATCGATCAAAACATCAAGCGCCTTTTTTTGGAAGGCTATCGATATTATGGTGACTGTATAGATCTCACGTTGGTTTTCAACAAAGGGGTCGCTTTCTCAATGTTTGCATTTTTGCAGGAGAAGTTGAAGTATATACAGCTTGTTTTTGTGGTTGGTGTTTTTGTGTATTTGCTATACAATCGTAGGTTCTGTTATGCATTTCCGGGAGGCATTTTGCTCGGTGCGGCACTTTCGAATATCTACGACCGTTTTGTGCATAAAGGGGTCGTAGATATGGTGTACTGGCACTGTGGATTTGATTTTGCAGTATTTAATTTTGCGGATGTTATGATAGATGTGGCAGTTGTATGGTTTTTATTGTTAAACTTTAAACCGCAGCTTTGCAAGCAGTCAGGTAGTTAAAAGCAGAAATTAGATATAATCGCCCAAAATAATATTCAATGAAGGATATAAATGGAAATAAGTGTTAACAAGATTGATAGTGCGAATGCGGAGATTGCCGCACTCATTACGGCTGATGAAATCGATGCGAAGATAGAAAAAATTGCGAAGCAGCTTGCAAAAACTGCAAATGTTCAGGGGTTTAGAAAAGGGAAAGTTCCTGTAGCGATCATCAAGAAGATGTATGGTGAAAAGCTTGTGCAGGATGCGGAAAGTGAAGCACTACGTGAAGCGATGAACGACGGGCTCAAAGAGCTTGGCGTTGACAATGCGCAGCTTATTGGTGAGCCGGCAATTACGAAGTTTGACAAAAAAGAGAACGGTGATATCGAGACAACGATCAAGATCGCGATTCGACCGGAAATCGAGCTTGGAGATTATAAAAACGTGATCGAAGAGTTTGAAAAACCGACTGTAAGCGAGGAAGAAGTTGAAGAGAAACTTAAAGAGCTTGCCGAGGAGAACGCCGAACTCAAGGAGCTTCCAAAGAACAGAGTCGCAAAAGAGGGGCATGTCGTTAATATTGACTTCGAAGGTTTCTTGGATGGTGAGCCGTTTGAAGGAGGAAAAGCGGAAGCTTTCGATCTCAAGCTTGGAAGCGGACAGTTTATCCCAGGTTTTGAAGAGCAGCTTGTTGGGATGAAAAAAGATGAAGAGAAGACGATTAACGTTACATTTCCGGAAGATTACGGCAGTGAGAAGCTTGCAGGAAAAGAGACTGAGTTTAAGGTCAAAGTAAACGCTATCAAAGACAAAGGTGAAGCGAAGATCGATGACGAACTGGCGAAAAAACTGCTCCCAGGACAAGAGGATGCAACGTTGGAAACACTCAAAGAGCAGCTTAAAACCCAGATGGAAAACGAGAAGCTTGTAAAGCTTTACAACGAAGGTAAAAAAGCGGAGCTGCTTGAAAAGCTTGTCGAGAGCATTGATTTCGACCTTCCAGAGTTCGTTGTAGAGCAGGAGATTGATCTTGCCGTCAATAATGCTGCGCGTGATCTTAAAGAAGAGGAGATCAAAGAGCTCCAAGAAAATCCTGAGAAGTTAAAAGAGTTCAGAGAACAGTTCAGGGAAGAAGCAAAAAAGAGTGTGAAAGCGACCTTTATTATCGACGCGCTTGCCAAAGCGGAGGGGATCGATGTCGGTGAGCAGGAAGTGATGCAGACTATCTATCTCGAAGCGCTTCAGACCGGTCAGGATCCTCAAAAAGTGTATGAACATTATCAGCAGGCAGGATACCTTCCGGCCATACAGATGGCGATGGTAGAGGATAAAGTACTCTCAAGTATTCTTGATTCAAAGATAAAAGAAGCGTAAGATGAGTTACATTCCATATGTAGTTGAAAAGACGGGGCGGGGAGAGAGGAGTTATGACATCTACTCACGTTTACTCAAAGATCGCATCATTATGCTCAGTGGTGAAGTAAATGATGCGGTTGCTTCTTCCATAGTCGCTCAACTGCTTTTTTTGGAAGCGGAAGATCCGGAAAAAGATATCTATTTTTACATCAATTCTCCAGGCGGTGTTGTGACTTCCGGAATGGCTATCTATGATACGATGAATTATATCCGCCCGGATGTTTCAACGATCTGCATCGGGCAGGCGGCTTCAATGGGAGCTTTTTTGCTCTCAAGTGGCGCAAAGGGCAAGCGTTATGCGTTAGAGCATGCGCGTATTATGATCCATCAGCCCTTGGGCGGTGCACAAGGTCAAGCGACCGATATCGCGATTCAGGCAGAAGAGATTCTTCGTATGAAAAAAGAGCTCAACGAAATTCTTGCGCATAACAGCGGTCAGGATATAGAGAGAGTGGAAAAAGATACGGACAGAGACAATTTTATGAGTGCGCAAGAAGCACGAGAGTACGGGCTTATCGATGAGGTGTTGACAAAAAATACCACGAAAGAGTAAGGAGTTGTGATGCCGCCGGCTTTGAGAGGAAAAAGGAGACGTAATATTTCGCAAGAGGCGATTGATGATGAAGAGCTTGCTCTGGGTGAAGCAGATGATGAGTCAAGATCAGAAATGACCAATGCATATGATGAGGACGATGCTGAACTGGACAATTATGCAAGAGAGGTACTCGATGCCATCATCAAAGACAATCTCCCTCCTACGCCAAACAATTATTCGCTCTATTTCGACAGACTTCTTGAAAACAAAAGTGAAAATTTCAAAAAGCAAGTGTTTAGTATGCTTGAACTTGAAGAGAGCAATGATGCTGAAAATACTATCGTTCTCGAACAAAACCTGAAACAGGGATTTGTCAGTGTAAAAAACATTCTTGCGGTAACTGCAAACCTCTATAAAAATATGACACTGATGGCCAAGATCCTCGATAAGCGCAAGCGAGAGTTGTTGGAGGTTGCAGATAGTGTCGGTGTTAAAAATATAGCGAAAACGCTTGAAGAGGATATCAACAAGCTCAACACGATTTTGCAGAAGCAGGCCTCGAAGATGAAGATCCTCTATGAAGAAACCGGCAGTGTCATCAAAAAAGTTGAGCAGGAGAGTATTTTTGATAATCAGTACGGAGTTTATAACAAGCGTTATCTCTTTGCAAAGATTGAGAAAGAGCAGGAGCTGATCAAAGAGTTCAAACATCAAAGTTCACTTATAATGATAGAACTCTCCAAAGAGCTTCGAAGTACTGTCCACAATCCGAAAGTTATCACCTTGATGACACGTACCATTGCAAGACTTTTACTAAAAACGTCTCGACGAAGCGATATTATCGCTCATTACGGAAAGGGAATTTTCGTGATGCTCTTGAAGCATACGGATATTGAAAGTGCAAAAAAAGCGAGTGAACGACTGTGTGATCTCGTCGCCAATTCGAACTTCTTTTTGGCGGATCAGGAAATACCATTGAAAGTATCCATAGGCGTTACAGAAATCGATCCGCAGTATAGTGTTGAAGAGATTGTTGTATTGGCCATGGAAGCCGTTGATAAAGCTTACGAAAACGGTGTATGCTACACTGTAAACGCCCAAAAATGAAAGAGAACAGGCAAGGGAGAAGAGTAAGATGGTTTTAGATATAGTCGAGTATCCCGACAAGCGATTGCGCAAAAAATCTCAGGAAGTGAAGAATTTTGATCTCGATCTACACAGACTGCTCGATGACATGTATGAGACAATGATGCAGGAGAGCGGTATAGGACTCGCCGCAATTCAGGTTGCAGAACCTATTCGCGCTCTTATTATCAATCTTCCGGATGAAGAGGGAAACCAGGATAGAGAAAATCTGCTTGAGATGATCAACCCCGTCATCACTCATAAAGAGGGAGAGGTGTTTTATCAGGAGGGATGTCTTTCCGTTCCTACTTTTTATGAAGATATCAAACGCTTTGAAAAGGTAAATGTCAACTTCCAGGACAGATTCGGCAATACGAAAACAATAGAGGCAGACGAACTTCTCGCTATCGCAATCCAGCATGAAATGGACCATCTCGACGGCATTCTTTTTATCGATAAACTTTCTTACGCAAGACGCAAAAAGTTTGAAAAAGAGTACAAAAAGTACCAAAGAGAGAAAAAGAACAAACAAAAAAAGAGCGCGTAAATGAAAAGTCTTCGCTGCGCCACTTTGGAGGGATTTGAAGCCAAAGAGGTGGTAGTCGAATCAACCCTCACGAAAGGGCTTCCAGCCTTTACCATAGTCGGTTTGGCGAGCCTCTCGATCAATGAAGCAAAAGAGAGAGTCAAATCAGCTCTGCTTGCAAACGGTTTCAAATTTCCACCAAAACGTATCACAATCAACCTCTCTCCTTCCGAACTCTCCAAAAGCGGCAGTCACTTCGATCTTGCTATCGCTTCACTTATCGCACTGGACAAACTGGAAAAGGATCTTGGAGAGTGGTTTGTTTTTGGGGAACTTGGGCTGGATGGGCGTATCAAGGAGAGCAGTGCTATCTATCCGCTTATCCTCTCGCTTGCAAATCAGAGAAAGATCAAAAAAGTGATCGTCCCGGCGGAGTCTTTGGAGAAGCTCTCTAAGATTCCCAGTATCGAACTGTATGGCTTTGAGACGCTCTCGGAGCTTTTAGCGGCATTCGAGACCGATAGTTTTACTCCATCGAAGATGGCGGCATCCATCCCTTATACTTTTGTGGAAGCAGCCGGAGAGGCCTACTATTACAGCCAAAACTACACACTTGATTTTTTCGATATCAAAGGGCAGGAAGTCGCCAAGCGCGCAGCGCTTATAGCAGCGGCAGGATTTCACAATATCCTACTTGAGGGAAGCCCCGGATGCGGCAAGAGCATGATAGCGCAGCGTCTAGTGGAGATACTTCCGCCACTCAGCCTTGAAGAGATACTGGAGATATCAAAAATTCGTATCCTCAGCGGTGAAGAACCAAGCTTCGAGCCAAAAAGGCCTTTTTCTGCTCCACATCATAGTGCAACGCCGGCCAGCATCTTTGGAGGGGGTGCGAAAAATGCAAAAATTGGGGAAGTGGGACGCGCACATCTTGGAGAACTCTTCTTTGATGAAGTGCCGCACTTCAGCAAGAAGGTTTTGGAAGCACTAAGAGAGCCGATGCAGGATCGTGTTATCCGTATTTCTCGCGTGAACTCCAAAGTCGAGTATAAGAGCGACTTTCTTTTTGTCGGTGCGATGAACCCCTGCCCGTGTGGCAACCTGCTTGATGAGACAAAAGAGTGCCGCTGTAGTGACTTGGAGATACAGAAGTATCAAAATCGTCTTTCTGATCCCTTTTTGGATCGGATCGACCTGCATGTAACGATGCAGAAGGTTGAAAAAGAGGATCGACCATCCTACAGCTCCCAAGAGTTGCATCAAAAAGTGCGGGAGGCTTTTGTCTTTGCAAAGCAAAGAGGACAAAAGGGTTTCAATGCCAATCTGGATGACAGTGAGATAGAGAAGTTTTGCGTACTTGAAAGTGATGCAAAGGATGTGCTCGATATGGCAATAGATCGTTTTGGACTTTCGTTTCGCAGTATTAAAAGCATTCAAAAAGTTGCGCGCACCATAGCCGATTTGGAGCAGAGCGAAGTGATAACCAAAGTGCATCTGCTCGAGGCGCTCAGTTATCGACGCAGGGAGAGATAGTCCTTTAAGATTTTTGCATGATCGAAAACAAGCTTCTCTAGATCCACATCTTCCGGTTTTACAAGTATTGTCTTCTTTGCATCATCACCCGCTTTTGGCTGGCCATGTGCTTTGGCGATATAAACGACACTTGCAGTATGGAGTCTTGGATCGCGCGCAGGATCGGAGTAAATACCTAATAGCCGTTCTATCTCCACATCCAGACCGGTTTCCTCTTTCATTTCACGTCTTAGCGCATCCTCTACGCGTTCACCTCGGTCGACGAAGCCTCCTGGGAGTGCCAAACCAAGCGGCGGATTTTTGCGTTCTATGAGGACAATCCCTTGAAAAGTATCATGATTATCATACACTTCGATAATTCCATCGGTTGTCAAATAGGGTGTTTTTGGTGGCCATGACATAGAGATCCTTTTTTGGAATTATACTCTTACTTCTTTGTAATTAAATTGAAATCAACAAAATGTAATCTACCATATCCTTTTTACGGAGATATATAAATGAGACATAGAGAGTTTCTTATCGATCCTCATGATGTAATTTTGGAATTTTACGAGATTTTGGATGAAGAGTATGCGCGCAGTCTTTGTGTGAATCATTTTGATATTCCGCAAGAGTGCATATCAAAAATCAAGTGTTGTGACGATATGTTCAAAGTATATCTTGTTCATTCGCGAAGATCAGTAATGAGGCATAAATAATTGGGTATGAAATTATTTATGCCTCATTACTTATTTCAATGAAGACTGATATGTGAACCTTTCGAGATTGGAACAGGTTTCATAGTCTCAGGAAATTCCTGAGAACTACTTTTTACTTTTTTTCTTTTTCGCTTTAGCTTTTTTCTTCAGCGCTTTTTTTGCTTTCTTTTTGGCAACTTTTTTCAGCTGTTCTTTTTTTGCTTTTTTCTTCTTTTTCTTTTTGTCGGCTTTCTTCTTCGCTTTTTTCTCAAGCTTCTTTTTTTCTGCTTTTTTCTTTACAGCTTTTTTCGCTTTCTTTTTTTTCAGTTCCTCTTTGGTCTCTTTTGCCATTTTGGCTCCTTTGGTTATAATTTATAGAGATTATACATATTTTCTTTATAATAAGTCAAGTTTCTGGATATAATATGCAAAAAATTTTGGATTAGAGGTGAGATGATGACATTTATAGAGTTTAAAAAGTTGCTCTTGGATGCGGAGTTGACCATACCGAAATTTGGCAAGTTGATCCAGGTGAGTGAAAAAAATCTCCAGGCTTATAAAAAAAAGGAGGAAGTGCCAAATGCGATTGCCGCCGTTGCGAAATGTTTTGCGGTGATGCATCAAAACGGGATTGATTATAAAAAAGAGATTGAGAGCTTGGAGTTGAAGCCTAAACGCAAAAAAGGTGTCGGTTTTGCAAAAAAGAATCAAAAATAAAAAGTAGTTCTCAGGAATTTTCTGAGACTATAAAACCTCTTCTCATCTCGAAAGATTCATATACCAGTCTTCATTGAACCCGAATTGTGCATTAGCACATCTTTATCAGATTCTAATTCAAAGCACCTGCAGGCATTAGATACTATCTTTTCACTGCAAAAAAAGCTGGCAAAAAAAGTGCCTGAACATATTGCTGCATCTTCCTTGCTCTGATTTTTAAAGCTTTTTGGATATAATTAGGCCAAAAATGCAAACAGGAAGGCCTATATGCTACTTTTTACCCCTGGACCCACTCCAGTCCCAGCCAATGTCAGAGAGGCGATGAGCAAGGAGACTATCCACCACAGAACACCTGAGTTCGAGGCGATTTTCAAAAGTGCCAGAGAGAAGCTCTTTGGACTTTTTGGCACCGATGAGGTCGTTATGTTCGCATCA
This sequence comes from Helicobacteraceae bacterium, assembly GCA_027052175.1. Classification (GTDB taxonomy): domain Bacteria; phylum Campylobacterota; class Campylobacteria; order Campylobacterales; family Sulfurimonadaceae; genus S012-15. The sequence continues at coordinate 10,844 of JALUFE010000046.1, forward strand.
ACGGGGACTGGTGCGATGGAGGCAAGTGTCATCAATTTGTGTCATAACACACTGCTGAATGTCAACGCAGGAAAGTTTGGTGAGCGCTTTGGGAAGATTGCCAAAGCGCATAGTCTTGGCAATGTGGAGCTGAAGTACGAGTGGGATACACCCGCAAGTGTGGAGGATGTCGTAGAGGCTGTCAAAAGTAATGCCGACATCGACGCGGTCGCGATCCAGATAAGCGAGAGTGCAGGAGGTCTGAGACACCCTGTTGAGGAGATTGCACAGGCGGTTAAAGCGGTACGCGAAGATATTATGATAATTGCCGACGGGATCACGGCTGTCGGTGTCGAGAAGATCGATGTGACGCATATCGACGCACTTATCGCCGGAAGTCAAAAGGCGTTGATGCTCCCTCCTGGACTTGCTATCGTTGGGCTTAGCAATGCGGCAGTGGAGAAGATAGGCGAGGGAAGGGGTTACTACTTCAACCTCGCAAGCGAGATCAAGAAACAGCGCCAAAATACCACCGCATATACAGCGGCAACGACACTTGTCATCGGTCTTTTGGAGATTTTGGAAACGATCGAAAAGCAAGGCGGCTATGAGAAGCTCTATGCCGATACGACAAAGAGAGCCGAAGCGGTACGAGCGTCAATGAATGCTCTTGGCTTGCATATCTACCCAAAATCACCGGCGAACTCGATGACGACGATCGATGATGCCAATGCCAAAGAGATCCGCGATCTGCTGAAAAACGAATACAATGTCAATGTGGCCGGTGGACAGGATCACCTCAAGGGCAAGATCTTCCGCATCAATCAGATGGGACTTATCGAGCCGTATGAGATGGCATGGGTTGTCAATGCAGTCGAGCTCGCCCTTGACAAACTCGGGCGACGCAAGTATGACGGTACGGCCAACAGAGTCTTCAACGAAACAATTTTTGCATAAAGAGAAGCGATGATACTCGAACACGAAATCCCGCAGGGATCGAAGCTCTACTTCGGTGACTCTGCACGACTCAAGCGCCAGATAGAGGGCGTGGCAAGCGACGTTCTTTACCAAAACGGTTTTGAAGAGATCGTCACACCGCTTTTTTCCTATCATCAGCACCACTCCATCGCCGATGAGAAGGAACTCATACGTATCAATGACGAGAAAAATCACAATATCTCTCTTCGAGCTGATTCGACTGTCGATGTAGTTCGACTCATACAAAAGCGTTTGGGACGCAATACGGCGCAAAAAAAGTGGTTTTATATCCAGCCGGTCTTTACCTATCCGACAAACGAGCAGTATCAGGTAGGGGTTGAAAGCATAGGGGATGAGGATCTTACAAATGTGATCAATCTTGCCGTAGAGATATTGCACAAGCTCGAACTCAGACCACTTCTGCAGATCTCCAATATCAAGATACCGCAGTTGCTTGTTACGATGTTTGATGAGCTTAATCTGGATGATTTCCGCCATATCAACATCGACAAGATGCTCTCTTTGGATGTCGATTGGTTGAAAAAGCTTGTCTATCTGCAGCACATTGAACAGCTAGATGAAGTGATAGCAATCGCTCCGCAATCCATAAGCATAGAACTTCAAAAGCTCAAAAAGCTTGCCCGGGGCATCAAGTATGACAACCTTGTCATAGCTCCGATGTACTATGCAAAGATGCTCTACTATCACGAGCTCTTTTTCCGTATCATCGAGAACAATGAGGTCTATGCCAGAGGCGGCGAGTACAAGGTAGATGAGCAGACATCGGTCGGATTTGCGATCTATACGGATGAACTTATAGAAAAGATAGGAAAGAGATAAGTACCTATCCGTAAATAACCTCAATTAATAGAGGTTCAAAATGGTGCCAAGTACAAGGCGAAAGTACGCAGTCGCTACAAGTAGCTTCAAGTACTTTTAACGCAGTAATTGGTATCATTTTGAATCTCCCTTCGGGCGATAAGAAAAAGGCACATCTGACTTCGTTAGATTTTTTCATCGTAGAATCACTATGATTTCAAAAATCTGCCTTGCATCTGTACCTTTTTCTTATCGCTATTAATTGGGGTTATTTACGGATAGGTACTTAATATGGGAAAAACAAAAGCGGATATCATAGTCGGCATCCAGTGGGGTGATGAAGGAAAAGGCAAGATCGTCGATATGCTGGCACAGAAGTACGATATGGTCTGTCGCAGCCAGGGCGGACACAATGCGGGTCATACGATCTGGGTTGACGGTGTGCGCTACGCGCTGCATCTGATCCCGTCAGGTGTACTCAATCCAAAAGCGATCAATGTCATAGGCAACGGTGTAGTGCTCTCTCCCGCTTCGATCATCAAGGAGATGGAGCAGTTTGAGAACTTGGAGGGTAGACTCTACATCTCCGACAAAGCGCATCTTAATCTCCCATACCATGCTGCGATCGATCAGGCGAAAGAGCGTCTCAAGGGTGACAAAGCGATCGGTACGACGGGTAAGGGGATAGGCCCTGCCTACAGTGACAAGATCAACCGCGTAGGACACCGTGTGGGCGAGCTTCGCGACCCAAAGAAGCTTACCGCCAAGATCATGGAGTACTTCGAGCAGAACAAGCCCGTCTTCGATGCGATGGGAGTGGAGACGCCAAATGAAGCGGAGCTGCTTGAGGAGCTTGAAGGGTACGCCGACAAACTTGTACCGTTTATCACCGATACGGCGGTAATGGTTTGGGAAGCACTCGATAAGAAGGGGCTGCGCGTGCTGCTTGAGGGTGCACAGGGAACGATGCTTGACATCGATCATGGAACTTACCCATATGTGACATCCAGCTCGACCGTCAGTGCGGGGGCGTGTACGGGACTTGGACTCAATCCTAAAGATATCGGCAAAGTGACAGGCATTGTCAAAGCATACTGTACACGTGTTGGTAACGGACCGTTCCCAACAGAGGATCATGGCTCTGATGGCGACAGACTGGCTGAAGTGGGGCATGAGTTTGGTACAACGACGGGACGCAAACGACGATGCGGCTGGTTCGATGCGGTGGCTACGAAATACGCTTCGCGTTTGAATGGCTGTGATGAATTGGCACTTATGAAGCTCGATGTGCTTGACGGCTTCGAGGAAGTCAAAGTGTGTGTAGCGTATGAGTACAACGGTGAGCAGATCGATTATCTGCCGCAGGATCTCGAAAACGTCAAACCTATCTACAAAAGCTTCAAAGGCTGGGAGAAATCAGCGGGTGCACGCAGCTTCGATGAACTGCCACAAAGCGCGCAGGAGTACATCCGAGCCATCGAAGAGATCACAAACACGAAGGTGGGCATCATCTCCACATCTCCGGAGCGGGATGATACGATCATTATGGAGTAGATGATGAAAACGCGCTTCTCCTCCATCGTCAAGTACAAACACTCGAAGATGCAAGAGGATGAAGCAGCGGTACAAAAAGCGCTATCAAGACTC
>JALUFE010000047.1 GCA_027052175.1 Helicobacteraceae bacterium
ATATTAAATAAATTTACAAAAAAAGGAGGACTTACCCTCCTCTTTCTTTAAAAGACAAAGTTTTATTTTCCTTTTGCCATTGCTTCCTGAGCATATTTTCTTCCCAATTCATAAGCAAGTTTATTTGCTTCATGAACTTTCGGCGGTACTTTTGAAAGCATTGTCTCGATAAGTGCATCATGCGGGAGTACACCTGTCATCTCGTTGGCAATCGCAAGTGCAACGACAGACTGCGTAATAACGTTCCCTACTTCCTCTTTTGCAATTGTAATAATAGGAATTTCATACACTTTCCATTTTTCTCTATCTTCATCAGTCGGATAGACAAGATTGGGATCAACGACGATGATACCATCTGGTTTCACACCTGTTTTGAATGCCTGATAGGAAACATCAGCAACAGAAAGCATAAAGTCGATTTCACCTTCGTTTGCATACGGATACCTGATCTCCTCATCATCGAGCGTGATATCGACGACTGTTGGACCACCACGTACTTGAGATGTGTACGTAGCAGTTTTTAGACCATAGCCTCCAAGTTTGATCTTACAAGCAGCCATGATTTCACCTGCAAGTAAAACCCCTTGACCACCAACACCTGTAAATCGTAATGTATGTCTTGCCATTGGTCAGTCCTTATATTTTTTTCGCGAAGTCATCTTGAGTAAGCGGTTTTCTCTTACCTTGTGCTACCGCAATTACTTCATCGTAAAGTTCACAATATTCAGGCTGCTCTGCTTGCTTGAGAACACCTGTTGGGAACTTGTTCATTTTTTCCTCTTCAGAAAGCGCTTCCCATTTTTTCAACGGAAGAGTAATGCTGTCAATCCATTCAAGATTTTGAATAGCATTTTGCATTTTATTTTTTCTACCGAGGTTGATATGACAGTTGGACATGATATCGAAAAAACTAAAGCCTTTATGCTGAAAGCCTTTGACAAAAACTTTTTCGAGTTTTTTAGGATCGATAACGCTCTCTCTTGCGATAAAAGAGGCACCTGCACCATCTGCAAGTTTACAAGCATCAAATGTCGGATCAATATTTCCACGTTTTGCACTGACACACCACATACCCTGAGGTGTTGTAGGAGATATTTGTGAGTTTGTCAATCCGTAGATGAAGTTGTTGATAAGAATAAAGTTGAGATCTATATTTCTTCTACATCCATGAATCGTATGATTACCACCGATAGCAAGACCGTCGCCATCCCCTGCAACGACAATAACTTTTTTATCGGGGTTTGCAAGTTTGATACCAGTTGCATATGCAACCGTTCTACCATGCGTCGTATGTACGGTATTACAATCGATATAGGAAGAAAATCTTCCGGAACATCCAATCCCTGAAACGATACATACATCGTCCATATTCCATCCAAGCTTGTCGATCGCACGGATCACAGACTTGAGAATAACACCATCGCCACAACCCCAACACCAAAGTGTCGGCATCTTGTCGATTCTAAGATATTTTTCGTAATTAAATGCCATTACATCATCTCCTTAACTTTTGCTACCATATCTGCCGGAGCGATCGGTCTACCGTTTGCTTTGAGAAGTTTCGTAAAATCATCTCTTTTAATGATTCGCTCGATCTCTTCAGAGTACTGACCCATGTTAAGCTCGGTGACCATGATGTTCTTGCCAAATCTCTCACCGATCTCTTTGATCTTCTTAGCTGGGCTTGGCCAAAGCATAATAGGTCTGAAGAGTCCCGCTTTGATACCTTCGCTTCTTAGTTTCTTAACCGCTTCATAAGCACCAAGAGCGATAGAACCGTATGCGATGATACAGATCTCTGCATCTTCCATATCGACCTCTTCATAATCCGGAAGATCATCAAGTCCATCATTTTTTTCTGCTACTCTATTGATCTTGCCTACGAGTCTTTCAATGTTGAACTCACACTGCTCGGCATCTTCAGTCGGGAAACCTGTCGGTCCATGGTGAAGACCTGTAATGTGATATCTATAACCTTTGAACATAGGGTTGAGTACTGCAGGCTCGTCCATAGGTACGTCATAAGGACGATAATCTTTCGGATCACCGTCAAATGTCGCACGATTGACGATACTTGCTTCTACCTCCTCAAGATCGGGAAGAATTGCTTTACCATGCATATGACCGATAGTCTCATCAAGAAGCATGAAAACCGGTGTCATATATTTTTCCGCAAGGTTGAACGCTCTTACAGTCTGTGTATAGCACTCAGTAAGACTGCCCGCACAAAGTGTGATTGAAGCGTAATCCCCGTGTGTCGGATACTTCGCTTGACCAATATCCGCCTGAGAAACACGCGTAGGAAGACCGGTTGAAGGTCCGCCGCGCATAACATTGATGATAACAAGCGGAATTTCTGCTATAAATCCAAGACCAATTTGTTCCGACTTCAGAGAGATACCCGGACCTGAAGTGGCCGTAAAAGCTTTGACACCGGACATTGATGCACCAAGCGCAACGGAAATACCACCAATCTCATCTTCCATTTGAATGAATTTTCCTCCAACCGTTGGAAGCAGATCGGAAGCTGTATGCATTACTTCAGAAGATGGAGTAATAGGGTATCCACCGAAAAATCTCGCTCCTGCATCTATCGCTGCACGGGAAGCGAGTTCATTTCCTGTTGAGATTACTTCTCTAGCCATTATTTTGCTCCTTCATCGAGTGCCATATAGTTGTTCGCAACTATTGCCTCTTGTCTTTTCTTTGCTTCTTCGGAAAGCTTCGCAAATTTATGCTCTTTTCTATCCGCTACGTAAATAGCGAAATCAGGGCAGGAAAGCTCGCATTCAAGACATCCGATACATGAGTCCGGATACTGAATGCTGATATTCGCTCCCAACACAGACGATGGATCGTACACCATCGCCAACACACCTGCAGGACATACGGATACACATATATCACAGGCTTTGCAGTTATGCTTGTTTACCCATACCGGTACATCTTCAGCCGGTTTCTCAGTATGAAATGTTGCTGACATCTAATCTCCTCTTTCTTTAAGATTGAATCACTTCAATCTTTTTATGAGTTTTTACTTTTACAATAGCAAAGATACCCACTTTTCTTAATATCCCTCTGAAATGTGCTCCTAACACCCTACTTTGTAGCAAAAGTGTTACATTTTGAGCTCACACGATTTTCAGGAAGATAACAACAAGTACTACTTTTTGAGAACTTCGGCAACTTTTTTACCGATGTCCGCCGGACTGACGACGACATGAACTCCCGCTTTTTCAAGCGCATCCATTTTTTCTTTGGCGGTCCCTGCACTCCCACTTACTATTGCACCTGCATGTCCCATTCTTTTGCCTTTAGGAGCAGTCTGTCCAGCAATAAATGCAATAACAGGCTTTGTTATATTTTCTTTGATGTACTCTGCAGCCTGAATCTCAAGATCACCACCGATTTCACCGATCATAACAATCGCCTCCGTTTCCGGATCCGCTTCGAACATTGGAAGGAGTTGTTTGTAGCTAAGACCGATGATAGGATCCCCTCCGATACCTACAGCCGTCGTGATACCAAGACCCTCTTTAACGACTTGGTTACTCGCTTCGTACGTAAGAGTTCCCGATTTGGAGATAAGGCCGACATTGCCTTTTTTGAATATATTTCCAGGCATGATCCCGATCTTGCACTCTTCTGCAGTGATAATACCCGGGCAGTTCGGTCCTATCGTTTTCATACCATTCTTCGTAGCATACATCTTCGCAAACATCATATCTTTTACCGGTGCACCCTCAGTAATGATAACAGCAAGCTCGATGCCGGCATCAGCAGCTTCCATTACGGCATCAGCAACGAATGCAGGTGGAACGAAGATCATAGAGACAGTTGCACCTGTCTTTTCTACCGCTTCTTTTACAGTGTTGAAAACAGGGCGACCAAGATGCTCTTGTCCACCTTTGTTCGGTGTAACACCGCCGACGATGTTCGTACCGTAGTTGATACACTGCTCAGCATGGAAGCTTCCCTCTTTTCCAGTGAAACCCTGAACGATAACTTTTGTGTCTTTGTTTACCAAGATACTCATATTATAACTCTCCTTTCGCTGCCGCTACCGCTTTTGCGGCACCATCAGCCAAATCTTCGGCAGGAATGACATTTTTTATGTTTGCGTTTTTCAAAATCTCTGCAGCCTCTGCAGCGTTTGTACCATCAAGTCTGACGATAACGGGTACATTGACATCGACCATCTTCGTCGCTTCCAAGATACCATTTGCGATACGGTCGCAACGTACGATACCACCAAAAATATTGACAAATATCGCCTTGACTTTCGGGTTTTTCAAGATGATCTCAAACCCTTTTGCAACCGTTTCGGCATTTGCCTTACCACCGACATCGAGGAAGTTTGCAGGTGTTCCGCCCATATAGTTGATAGCATCCATAGTACCCATCGCAAGACCGGCACCGTTAACCATACAGCCGATCTCACCGTCGAGTGCTACATAGCTTAGACCATACTTTGCCGCTTCACGCTCATCCGGATCCTCTTCGCTGATATCGCGCATAGCTTCGATCTCAGGATGACGATAAAGAGCTGAATCATCAAAGCCCATTTTACCATCAAGTGCCAAGAAATCACCCTCACCGGTTTTGATAAGCGGGTTGATCTCAATAAGCTCTACATCTTTGTCCATGTAGATCTTGAAAAGCTTGCTTGCGAAGTCAATGAACTTTTTTTGTTCGTTTTTATCAGTGATACCAAGACCAAAAACAAGCTCTCTTCCATGAAATCCTTGGAAACCGATGGTAGGATCAACTGCAACTTTGATAATCTTTTCGGGAGTCTCTTCGGCTACCTTTTCAATCTCCATACCGCCCTCGGTAGAAGCCATAATAACCGGCATCTCTTTGGCACGATCAAGTACAACACCGAGATAGAGCTCATCTTTAATGTCCGCACCCTCTTCGATGTAAACCTTCTGGACGAGTTTCCCTTCCGGACCTGTTTGGTGTGTAACAAGTGTCATACCAATGATCTCACTTGCAAGCTGCTTCACTTCATCGAGACTTTTTGCAAGTTTGACACCACCGCCAAGCCCACGTCCACCGGCATGTATCTGCGCTTTGACAACCCAGATGTTCCCACCGAGTTCCTCTGCGGCTTTTACCGCTTCTTCTGGAGTATTGGCGACGATACCTCTCGGGGTCGGTACGCCATACTCTTTAAATATCTGTTTGGCTTGATATTCATGTACATTCATACGTTTTTCTCCTTTATAAATTTACGCTTTTGGTTTGATCATCTCACTTGGAACGACATACTTGTCAAACTCTTCTTCTGTTAAAAGACCGAGTTTGACTGCCTCTTCTTTGAGTGTCGTACCGTTTGCATGAGCCGTTTTGGCAATCTTAGCGGCATTTTCATATCCTATATGCGGATTAAGGGCCGTTACAAGCATAAGCGAGTCATTGAGATAATGATCGATCTTCTCTTTGATCGGCTTGATGCCTACAGCTGCATTGTCGTTAAACGAGACGATACTGTCAGCAAGAAGTTTTACAGACTGTAAGAAGTCATACGCGATAACAGGTTTGAAAACATTGAGCTCGAAATTCCCCTGACTTGCCGCTACGGAAATCGTTGTATTGTTTCCCATTACTTGACACGCAACCATAGTAACCGCTTCACTTTGTGTCGGGTTGACTTTACCTGGCATGATAGAGCTTCCAGGCTCATTTGCAGGGATTTCAATCTCCCCTATTCCACACCTTGGACCGGAAGCGAGCCATCTGACATCGTTTGCAATCTTCATCATGTCAGCTGCCAATGCAGTCAAGGCACCATGAGCAAATACAAGAGCATCATGAGAAGTAAGCGCATGGAATTTATTTGGAGCGGAAACAAACTTGTGTCCTGTAAATTCACTGATCTTTTTAGCAACGCGCTCACCAAGTTCAGGGTGAGCATTCAAACCTGTACCGACGGCTGTACCGCCTATAGCAAGCTCACGAACAGCTTCAAGGGAGTCTTGGACCATTTTCTTGGATTTTCGAAGCATTTCTACCCATCCACTGATCTCCTGCCCCAATGTCAATGGAGTGGCATCCTGCAGGTGAGTACGCCCGATTTTGACGATATCGTTATACTCTTTTGACTTTTCATCGAGTGTTTTTTCAAGTTTCTCTATCGCAGGAAGGAGTGTCTCTTCAACCGCTATGACACTTGCAACATGAAGTGCCGTCGGATAGGTATCGTTCGAGCTTTGCGATTTGTTGACATCGTCGTTTGGATGTACGATCTTTTCGTTTCTGAAGTCTCCACCGAGAATCTCGGTCGCACGATTTGCTATCACCTCGTTGACATTCATATTTGACTGTGTACCACTTCCTGTCTGCCATACGACAAGCGGGAAGTTGCCATCGAGTTTGCCCTCAAGGATCTCATCGGCAGCTTGAGCGATAGCATCCGCTTTTTTTGCATCCAACTTACCAAGTTCTTTGTTGACAAGTGCGACGGATTTTTTCAGGTATGCAAATGCCTTGATGATCTCTTCAGGCATCTTTTCGTTACCGATTTTAAAGTTCTCGACCGATCTTTGCGTTTGCGCAGCCCAGTAAGCATCTTTTGGGACTTTCATCTCTCCCATTGTGTCTTTTTCTATTCTGTATTCCATTATTTATCTCCAAAAAAGTGATTTTTATTGAGTGTATCGATGAGCTTTTTCACCGAATCACAAGAGCGTTTGAACATATTCTGCTCTTTCTCGTTAAGTGTCACCTCGATAATCTTTTCGACACCGCCTGCTCCGAGCATAACCGGAACCCCGCTGACAACATCTTTGTAGCCATATTCACCATTAAGATAAACGGCGCATGGATGTATCTGCTTGGTATCTTTTAAAATTGCCTCTACCATTATGGCGGTCGCTTTAGCGGGAGCATAGTACGCCGACCCGGTTTTGAGATACCCGACTATTTCAGCTCCACCATGTCTGGTACGCTCGACTACCTCCTCGATCTCTTCAGGAGTGAGCAGGTCACTAAGCGGCACACCGGCAACGGTAGAGTAGCGAGGAAGCGGCACCATATCGTCGCCATGACCGCCCATCACGGATGCTCTGATCTGTCCGCCGCCGTATCCCAATTTCTCCTGAATAAAAGAAGCCATTCTCGAACTATCAAGAATACCGGCCATTCCTATCACTCTGTTTGCTTCAAATCCACTCTCTTTGAGCGCAACATATGTCATTGCATCAAGCGGATTGGAAACCATGATAATAATAGCTTCTGGAGAGTACTTAGCGATTCCTTCTGCTACCTCTTTCGTAATTTTAGCATTGGTCATCAGCAAATCGTCTCTGCTCATCCCTGGAAGCCTCGGGCTTCCAGCCGTAACAACGACGACATCGCAGTCTGTAAGCTGCTCCATCGTTTCGGCAACTTTGACAACGGTATGACTTCTTACTGCTGCAGCAGCCTGCGACATATCGAGTGCTTTTCCTTTTGCGATGTCAATCTTGTTGTCACGCAATATAATCTCATGACAACTTCCTTGCATCGCAAGAGAGTATGCCACCGTCGCACCAACGTTGCCGGCACCGACTATACCGACTCGTTTTCCACCTTTTTTGCTCAAACCGGCTCCTTGAAATTGGGCTCATAGCGGATATACTTAAACATGATGTGCCTGCACAAAACATTTAAGTATATCTTCCCGCCATGGCACTGTTATAAATTTTATTATAACTCTTTATATTTGAAAAAGAGAAAAAAGTGTCATATTTCTACACACTTCATAGAAAAAGTGTGTAGAATCGTATTGATATTATATGCTATCAATTATTTTATTAAATGTTTCTGACGGTCTCATTGCCGCTTCTGCTTTTGCATCGTCCGGCTTATAGTAACCACCTATATCACTCGGTTTACACTCGACGGAAAGAAGCTCTTCTATGATTTTATCTTCATTTTCTATAAGCTCTTTCGCTACTGCCGCGTACTTTTGCTCAAGCTCAGGTTCACCGCTTACGGCAAGTGCTTCCGCCCAGTATTTCGCAAGATAGTAGTGACTTGCTTTATTATCCGGCTCTCCACACTTTCTGCTTGGTGCCTTGTCGTTGTCAAGATATGCAGCATTCGCTTTATCGAGTGCGTCAACCATCGCTCCAAGTTTAGCGGACGGATGTTTTTGGTTGATATAGCGAAGTGACTCGGCAAGTGCGAGGAACTCACCAAGGCTGTCCCATCTAAGGTGAGACTCTTTGAGGAACTGATCGACATGCTTAGGAGCCGAACCGCCCGCGCCTGTCTCGAACAATCCGCCACCTGCAAGAAGCGGAACGATGGACATCATCTTTGCAGATGTTCCAAGTTCGAGGATAGGGAAAAGATCGGTAAGATAGTCTCTTAAAACGTTACCTGTTGCAGAGATAGTGTTGAGACCTGCTCTTACGCGTCTGAGACTGAACTTCATCGCTTGCTGTGGTGCAAGAATGTGATACTCGATTTCTTGTTTTTCAAGATGCTCTGGAAGATACTCGACAATCTTTTTGATGATGTTTGCATCGTGTGGTCTGAAAGTATCAAGCCAGAATACGACAGGCTCACCTGTGATGACACCGCGCTCATGCGCAAGACGGATCCAGTCTTTGATAGCGACATCTTTCGCTCTTGACATTCTCCAAATATCACCCTTCTCTACTTCAAAGCTCATAAGAACGGTGCCGTTTTCATCTTTGACTTCAACGACGCCATCTTCTTCAACTTCAAAAGTAGTCGGATGTGAGCCATACTCTTCGGCTTTCATCGCCATCAAACCGACATTGGAAACGCTTCCCATCGTTGTCACATCAAACTGACCGTTTTTGACACAGTCGTTGACAATCTCTTTGTACATTGTAGCGTAGGCTCTATCGGGAATGACTGCCATACAAGTTTGTGTCTTACCATCTTTGTTCCACATTTTACCGCCGTCACGGATCACAACCGGCATAGAGGCGTCGATGATAATGTCGTTGGAGAAGTGAAGGTTCGTGATACCGTTGTCACTGTCAACCATAGCGATATCCGGCTTACCGTTGTAGATCACCTCTTTGATAGCCGCTTCAATCTCATCCTTTTTATCAGACTTTTCGATCTTCTTCATAAGGTCACCAAGACCGAGGTTGGGATTGACTCCGAGCTGTTTGAACTCATCGGCATACTTCTCGAACACATCTTTGAAGAAAACGCTTACAGCGTGACCAAACATAATAGGATCGGAAACCTTCATCATCGTCGCTTTGAGGTGGATAGACCAAAGAAGTCCCTCTTTTGCAGCCTCTTCTATAGTTTCTTGAAGGAAAGCTCTCAAAGCTTTTGCAGACATATATGTACCATCGAGGATCTCTTTGTCTTCTGCGACAATCTCTCTGACGATATTACCGTTAAGCTCGATCGTAACCTTGCCTCCTTTTTCTACAATGACGGACTGCTCGTTCTCGTAAAAATCACCTGTATTCATATGGCGAACACACGCTTTTGAGTTCTCTTCAAACGGTCTGAGTTTATGCGGATGCTTTTTAGCGTACTCTTTGACCGCTTTTGCAGCACGTCTGTCGGAGTTTCCTTCTCTTAGAACCGGGTTGACAGCAGAACCGAGGCACGTGGCATAGCGCGCTTGAATCTCTTTCTCTTCAGGAGTTTGCGGATTTTCAGGATAATCCGGAAGCTTGTATCCTTTTTCTTGAAGCTCCGCTATACATGCTTTAAGCTGAGGAATAGAAGCGGAAATATTGGGAAGCTTGATGATATTTCCTTCCGGCTCCTTTACAACTTCTCCAAGATAAGCAAGTTCGTCGTTGATTCTCTGCTCTTCTGTGAGAAATTCCGGGAATGTCGCGATAACACGACCTGAGAGAGAAATATCTCTTTCTTCCACATTGATCTGTGCATCTTTGGCAAATCTCTGTACTATCGGTAATAAAGAGTACGTTGCCAATGCCGGTGCTTCGTCAATCTTCGTCCAAATGATTGTTGACATTTTCATCCTTTTTAAGCCCTAAAGCGTTAGAGCAAAGTTATTGTTTACAAGATGTATAATAGCAATTTAATTGCAATATTACAGAAGAATATAGATCAAAAAAAGTGTTTTTTTTCTATTGTTTCATTTTGTAACGCGATTAAAACTATACAGACCTCAATTGATACTTTTAGTAACACTTTTTATGTTTTTTCTATGCTGCTTATAAGTATAAGCAAATGCATGCCTGCCGTCACGTAACTTTACGAAATAGAGATAGGATGTCTTTGCAGGAAAAATTGCCGCTTTGATGGCATCCATGCCGGGATTGCAAACGGGGTAAGGAGGGAGTCCTTTATATTTGTATGTATTGTAACGGCTTGTATCGTTCCGTAATCGTTTCGCAGTTATTTTCAAATGGGAATAACGTCCATAATTCAATGTACCGTCCATCTGCAGTTTCATTCCTTTTTTCAATCTATTGTATATTACGGAAGCAATGAGCGGCATCTCCTCTTTGGATGCCGCCTCTTTTTGTATGATGGATGCAACTACCAAATATCGCAGCCATTTTCTTTTATCGTATCTGCCGAAAATCTTTCTTGCCAGATACCGCATCTGTTTTTGTGAACGTGTCAGCAAAAGATGGATGACAGCATATTCGGAAATTCCCATTGGAAGCTTGTAGGTCTCCGGCAAGAGCGTCCCCTCTGGCAAAGGGGACTGCCGTGAAAACTCATTGTGAAGTTTGACGCGGTCAAGTGCAAGTTTTTCAGCGAGTTTATTGAGAAAGACATAGGTTGTCTCACCGGGAATAAGTGTCACATCGACCATTGCAGCTTTCGCCGTTGTAAGCGTGTAGAGAAAATCCGCTCTTCTCAATCTTTTTTGTCCTATGTATATCCAGCCGCTCTGTGGTTCACCGATAAAACGTAAAAGCACTGAATCAAGCTTAGTAAGATCATATTTTTTCTTTTGTAGATGTGTTATAATTCGATTTATAGAACCCTGCGGTATATAAACGACTTCATTGGTTTGAACAATCATAATTAGGTAATAGATGAGCGACAGTAAAATAATCAGAATCATATCTGCTGTATACTCTAAGATACTCATTTTTTTTCTGTCAATTCTCATCTTTTTTACCATACTTTTTTTTGTATTTCATCATGGCATCCACATCCATGCAGTGCAATTGCCCTCTCTCAAAATCAAGGAATTATACTTAAAATGGGATGAAAAACTGATAATCTCCATTGTGGATGCACAAATATTCTCAAATAAAACAGAGAAAAGAACAAAACCTTTTGATATACATAAATTCCTCAATGCTTTAACCGATTTACTGAGCGTATCCGAAGAAATAAATATCAAACACTTTCGCTACAAAGACATCAATGCTTCGATACGTTATAGAGAAGACAGAAACGGCTCGATAACAATCAACTCGAAATACTTTTCACTTGATACCTCCGTATCCACTCACAAGAACAACATTTTTTTTCACATCGCACAAATGCACTATGCACCTGCACAACTTACAGCTCAAGGAGATATTTTATATGATAAATCAAATAAAATTCTCAAAGCAGATTTGAATACCGAAATAGCAAATGAAGCCTATTTTAATATCCTTGCTTCGCTCAAAAACGATATTGCACATTTTACGACCACATTCAAAAAAAGGATTTTACATCCAAAAGTCCTCCTCAATCTCTTCCACCTGCCACCAAAAATACACTATTGGGCAGTGGACGCTTATGAAACATCCGGTCTTGATGTCAAAATTTTCACAGGAAACATAGATCTTAAAAATCCAAAAAAAAGTTTGTCAACGATCTATGCCTATGCAGTCGCACACGATGTAACATACAGATACAACAAAAAAATCGATCCCGTCAAAACAAAAAGTGTAGATCTTGAATTCAAAAACGGCATTCTTGCAATTCGGCCGAAAAATGCCCTCTCATACGGCTTTAATCTGCAAAAGAGTTACTTAACAATCGATTTTGCAAAAAAAGAGGAGTCTCTGGCACTGTATCTTCGCTTCGATGACGGGAAACTGGATCAAAACATCCTGCATATACTTCACACATATCATATCGATGTGCCGTTGAGACAGACGGAAGGTTATACAAAAACAGATCTCACTCTAAAAATTTCACTTCGAAATATGCATATCGATGCGAAAGGAAAATTTATAGTAAAGCGGGGGAAATTCCATTTTTCAGGGAATGATATCGATGTAAAAAATCTTTACCTCTCCCTTGAAGGTAACCATATTTGGGCAAAACGGATGCAAGCATCCATTCCGCCCATGCTTTCGACTTTCATCGATCTCGATCTCTATCTGGCAAAACGATCTTCTGGAAGAATCGATTTTTTTATTCAAAAATTAAATAATGAGAAATATGACCTTCAACTTACGTCAAAACCCCATATCGTCTATCATTTGAATAAAATAGAACAAGACACCGTCGAAATACCAAAACTGACCTGGAATTTCAAAGGAGTGCCTTTTGTTACGACTAAAAGCAAATTGGCTTTCAATTACAAAACAAAAACACTTACAATACCTGCACTGAAAACAGAAATAGGAAAAAACGGAACATTTTTTCTCTCCGGAAATATCTCGTTTGGAAAAAAACATGCAGATATCGATCTTGATATAGTTAAAATGCACTATAAAAAAATTAAACTTGCTCAATCTGATCTCTACATACATCTCATCTACAAAAACGACGCTCTGCATATCACTACAAATAAACAGACGCGTATTTATATTGGTGAGAAAGAAGCGACACTCGATAAATTCGAAGCTCTTTTCAAAAAGAATCGAATCCAGGCAAATGGTTTGACTTTTTGTATAAACGACATTGTTCAGAGCAATTTCGATCTCGATTACAATGTTCAAACAAAAAACGGGAAACTCGTTTTCAACTATCTCAAAATTTATCTTCCCGATGATAAAACATTTTTCGAAAATAAAAAACCTCTTGTTTGTAAATTGCATATTCAAAAAGAGTTCAGAATTGCTTCAAAACAGATTGCAGTTACAGCCCGCTTCACTCAAAAAGGGAGGTTTTCTTTGGAACTGTTGTCGCTTAAAAAACTTCTCCCTCATTCGCCGTTACTCAGAACATACAAGATCAAAGAGGGCTTTTTCAAACTTAACAGTACGAAAAAAGGTATCTCATTGACAAGTGACTTCAGTTCCGACTTTGCACTTCTTGTTCATAATAACAAAACCATAAACAAATATAAAATCATCGGTTATTTGGCGGATAAAAACGTTTTTACCATCAATAAAAAGATCGTAGTGACGTTCAATGACAGAATCGACATTCATGCAAAAAAGATCGGTTTTAATATCAACCAGATAGAACAACTCATAAAAGCAATCAAAAATAAAGAGAAGAAGAGTAAAAAACCTCTGCATCTTTATGCCCATATCAGTGACGGCTATCTGTATCTAAGCAAAGCCAGGCACGTTCTTTTTGATACTCTAAACCTGCAAACTGTAGGCAACGAAACGACAGCGCAACTCAAATATAAACAAGGCAATGCCGGTTTTCGCTATAAAGAGAAAAAATTCTACCTCTATGGAAGCGGATTTGGAGATGAATTTATGGATCATCTCTTTTTTCTCTCCAAATTTAAAGGTGGTGAACTGAATTTTAACATTGTTGGAAATTTCGATGATTATAAAGGTATTTTCGAAATCAGAAACACAACGATTCTGGATTATAAAATTCTCAACAATATTCTTGCGTTTGTCGATACGGTTCCCTCTCTTGTGACATTTTCCCTACCCTCCTATAGCCGAAACGGTTTGCCGGTATCCAGAGCGTACACCTCTTTTCATTACAGCAAAGATATCTTCTATTTCGACAATATCAAGCTTGATTCCGCACAATTGCAGATCACCGGGAAAGGGAAAGCCAGTTATACGAAAGATTTCATAGATCTTCTACTGCAACTTAGAACGAAAATTGCGAACAAAGCCTCAAAAATACCTGTGGTTGGTTATATTCTTTTCGATGGAGAAAGCATTTCGACAACTTTGAAGGTTACAGGCAAACTCGAAGATCCAAAAGTTAAAACGATGCTTGCAAA
>JALUFE010000048.1 GCA_027052175.1 Helicobacteraceae bacterium
AGGGAGAGAATATGAGTAAACTAAACAAACATGAAGAGCTGTTGCGTTCATTCAAAGACAACTGTGGCTTTGGACTGATCGCAAACATAAAGAACAAACCGTCAAGAAAGATACTGGACAATGCCGTCACGGCATTGGAACGTATGATGCATAGGGGTGCGATCGCTGCGGACGGCAAGACGGGAGATGGAAGCGGACTTCTGCTCTCGATGCCGGATGAGTTTATGCGCCAACAGGCAAGCGAAGCCGGTGTCGAGCTGCCGGAACTATATGCTGTCGCCGTAGTTTTTACAAAAGATAAAGCACATCTCGATGTCATGCAGGAGATATGTGCAAAAAACGATCTCAAAACGGTTCTTAATCGAGAGGTACCGATCGACACGAATGCTCTCGGTGATCAAGCTCTGCAAACTCTCCCGCATATCGTGCAGGTGTTTATCACTCCAAATTCCATTATGGCTCGAAAGCGTTTCGATGCGCTGCTTTATCTTAGCCGTAAAGAGATAGAACATGCATTGATAGAAGACAAAGAGTTCTACATTCCGTCTATGAGTTCCAAGCTGCTTTCTTACAAGGGGCTTGTGATGCCTACACATATCAAAGAATTCTATAAAGATCTTCAAGATCCTAAGTTCAAAATCTCATTCTCCCTTTTTCATCAGAGATTTTCAACCAACACGCTTCCGGAGTGGAAACTCGCTCAGCCCTTTAGAGCCGTTGCGCACAACGGTGAGATCAACTCGGTGGAAGGAAATCGTTTCAATGTCGGAATCAAATCGTTGGCAATCAAAAGTGAAGTTTTCAGTGAGGAGGAGATAGAGCGTATTCTTCCAATTCTTCAGGAGGGGTCTTCCGACTCCGCGAGTGCGGATAACTTTCTGGAGTTTCTGCTTGTAAACGGTATGGATTTCTTTAAAGCGGTTCGTGCTCTCATTCCGTATGCATGGCAGAACGCTCCACATATGGACCCGGAACTTCGGGCTTATTATGAATACTTCTCGACAGTTTTCGAAGCATGGGACGGTCCGGCGGCCTTCTCCGTAACCGACGGACGTTATATCGGTTGTGTGCTTGATAGAAACGGTTTGAGACCTTCGAAATACATCATCACAAAAGACGATACGCTTCTCATAGCGAGCGAATACGGTGTTATCGACATCGACGATGAAAATATCTTGGAGCGCGGTAGATTGCAGTCGGGTGAAATGATAGGACTTGATCTGCAGTTTGGGCAGATTCTCAAACATGAAGATATCAACGACTATCTTAAAAGTTCAAATCCATATATGAAATGGCTGAATGAGTATATGGTTTATATTCAGGAGCACATGGGAGAAAACTATGACTGTTCCAAGGAGCTTGACGAGACGAAAATAGTCGAGCGTCAGCGTTATTTCAACTTCACACATGAGATTGTCGAACAGGTGATCGAGCCAATGATAAAAGATGGCAAAGAGGCCGTCGGCAGTATGGGAGACGACACACCTCTTGCCGCTTTCTCGCAGAAGCAGCGTCGTTTCACGGACTTCTTCAAGCAGAAATTCGCGCAAGTCACCAACCCGCCAATCGATCCGATTCGTGAAAAAGTGGTGATGAGTCTCAACACGGGATTCGGCGAAGCGCACAACATCCTCAATGAACTTCCGACTCATGCCCACAGACTCAAAGCGGTTTCACCGATTCTTACAAAAGAAAAACTCGATATCCTCAAATCTTTCGGTGATCCAAAGTCACCTCGTTATGAAGATTTTTATAAAAACACGACTTTTTCGACGGCATACAGCGGAGATTTGAAATCCGCACTTGATACGCTGGTAGAAGAAGTGATCGACTCCGTCAAAAAAGAGGGAACGCGCATTGTCATTCTCGATGACAGCGAATTTGGTTCAGACAAAGCGGTCATCCCTATGGCGATGGCTGTCGGACGCCTCAACATCGCTTTGCTTGATGCAAAAGTACGACATCTTGTTTCCATGATAGCCGTAACCGACGAAGTGCAGGACTCTCACTCTGCAGCGGTGCTTATCGGGTATGGAGCGAATGCACTCTATCCCAAGCTGCTTTTCTCTACGGCTTTGAAGCATATCAAGCACTCAAAGGCGCTTAATGTCACTGCAAAAGAGGCTTTGAAGTCGATCCAGACGGCACTCAACGGCGGTTTGCTCAAGATTCTCTCCAAAATGGGTATCTCGACGATCGCTTCATATAGAAATTCGGGGCTGTTTGACATCCTTGGTCTGGGCGACGAGATAGTATCGGAGTGTTTTGCGGCATCCAGGTCCGCACTTGACGGGCTCGGATATGCAGATATTGACGAGCGGCTCAAAAAATGGCACAAAGATGCCTTTAGAAATGACGGATTCAACAAAATTTTCCCGCTGAAAGTCGGCGGTTTTTACAAATTTTACAGTGGTGAGGAGTACCATGATTTCGGACCGTCGGTAATCAAAGCGATCCACAGAGTGGCTGCGGAAGGAACGACGGAGGCGTGGAGTGAGCTTAAAAAACTTATAGAAAAAAGAGACAAAAAATTCATCCGCGATTTCTTTACCTTCAAATCCGCTCGTGAACCTGTAAGCATCGATGAAGTGGAGCCTAAAGAAAAGATTTTCAAGCGCTTTGCAAGTGCGGCGATGAGTCTTGGTTCCATTTCTCCAGAAGCACACGAAACGTTGGCGATGGCTATGAATAAAATCGGTGGTCAGTCCAACTCCGGGGAGGGCGGTGAAGATCCTGAACGATTCGGCACTGAGCGTAACTCCAAGATCAAACAGGTAGCTTCAGGTCGTTTCGGTGTTACCCCTGCATATCTTCGCAGTGCGGAAGAGATTCAAATCAAAGTCGCTCAAGGGGCGAAGCCGGGTGAGGGTGGTCAGCTTCCCGGACACAAGGTTACTGCGCTTATCGCAAAGCTTCGCCATACGACCAAAGGCGTAACGCTTATTTCGCCTCCGCCGCATCACGATATCTACTCTATCGAGGATCTCGCACAGCTTATCTTCGATCTCAAGCAGGTCAATCCTAAGGCCAAAATAGCAGTCAAGCTTGTTTCTACGATAGGAGTCGGTACGATCGCTGCAGGGGTTGCGAAAGCGTATGCGGACAAGATTATCATTTCCGGCGGAGACGGCGGTACGGGTGCCGCACCGCTGACTTCCATCAAATTTGCCGGAAATCCGTGGGAGATCGGGCTTTCAGAAGCGCATAACGCTCTAAAAGCCAACAACCTAAGAGAGTTTGTCCATGTGCAGACCGACGGGGGACTCAAAACCGGTATGGATGTCGTTAAAGCCGCGCTGCTTGGGGCGGAGAGTTATGCTTTTGGGACGGGTGTGCTTACAATGGTTGGCTGTAAGATGCTTCGTATCTGTCACGTCAACAAATGTTCGGTGGGGATTGCCACCCAGAACGAAAAGCTTCGGCAAGAGTACTTCAAGGGAAATGTTCAAAAGGTCATCAACTACTTCACACTGTTGGCTGAAGATGTCCGAAGCATTATGGCAAAGCTCGGTTTTAGAACGATGGAGGAGATGATAGGCCGCAGCGATATCCTCGAAGTGATTGACGACGAGTTTGCCAAGAAGTTCGATTTCAGTACCATTTTGCATCGGGAAGAGGGGGTTGATACTTGCCAAAGAGACTCGAACGAACCGTTCGATGACAACGCATTTGAGAAAGATGTACTCAAAGAGGCTTACAGCGCTATTAAGAATCCGGAAATGCCGATCAAAATCAAGCGTACAATCTGCAATCTCAACAGAAGTTTCGGAGCACGTATCAGTGGTGAGATCGCCGAATATTACGGAGATGCCGGATTGAAACCCGATACGATCAAAATAGAGCTAAACGGCATTGCCGGTCAGGCTTTTGGAGCTTTCCTTATAAACGGTATTACCATGAAGCTCAACGGTGTCGCGAATGATTATATAGGTAAAGGGATACACGGCGGCAAAATTGTCATAACACCGAAACATCAGGGGGAGACGTTTAGTGCCGGCGGAAACACTTGTCTTTATGGTGCAACAGGGGGTAAAATTTATATTGCTGGAAGTGTCGGTGAACGCTTTGCTGTAAGAAATTCCGGAGCGGTGACAGTTGTCGAAGGAGCAGGTGACAACGCATGTGAGTATATGACAGGCGGTATTGTCGTTATCCTCGGTCAGACAGGCATAAATTTCGGAGCGGGTATGACCGGAGGTTTGGCGTTCGTTTACGATGCCGAGCATAAATTTATAGAAAATATCAATCAAGAGCTTGTCGAAGGTGTCCGGATAGACACTGACGAAGGGGATGAAGCGAGACATTTCCTGAAAAAACTGCTTAAAGACTATCTTGTGGAAACAGGCAGCCAAAAAGCTGAAGCGATACTTGAAAACTTCAGAGTGGAAGTGAGAAACTTCTGGATGGTACGACCCAAGAATCTTACGAAACTGCCACTAAATCTTGAGAATGGAGATTAATAATGAGAGAATTTTTAACGATAGAAAGAATCGAGCCAGCAAAGAGGCTTGTAGTAGAGAGAGTCAGAGATTTTAAAGAGATTTACGAAGTTTTCGACAAGTTCGAAGCATCAAGTCAGAGCGATCGATGCATCCAGTGCGGAGATCCATACTGCCTGAACAAATGTCCGCTTCACAACTACATTCCGCAGTGGCTCAAATCAGTCAGCGAAAAGGATCTTGAATTTGCCTTCAAGCTCTCTAACGAACCATCTCCATTCCCTGAAGTTATGGGACGTGTCTGCCCGCATGACAGGCTTTGTGAGGGTGCTTGTACGCTTAATGACGGTCATGGCGCGATCACGATCGGCTCTGTCGAGACTTTTATCACGGAAGAGGGATTCAAAGCCGGTTTCAAGCCGGAGTTTCCCGGAGTGACTACAGAGAAAAAAGTGGCCGTCATAGGCAGTGGACCTGCCGGGCTGTCGTGTGCTACGTATCTGCTTCGAAGCGGGATCGGTGTGACGATGTATGAAAGAAGCGATCGCGCCGGCGGTCTGCTTACGTACGGCATTCCAAATTTCAAACTCGACAAAAAGATAGTTGAGCGTCGTATCAAACTCCTGCAGGAAGCGGGAATGGAGCTTATACTCAACTCCGAAGTGGGGAAAGATGTCTATTTTGATGAGATTGCGGACAAACATGACGCTATTTTTATAGGTATTGGAGCTACAAAAGCGAAAGAAGCCGGCATTGCCGGAGAAAATGCGCCAAATGTATACAAAGCGATGGAGTATCTTACGGCGATACAGAGAAAGAATTTTGGACTTGAATATGACAAAAAATTCGATTTCAAAGATCTCGATGTTGTTGTCATAGGTGGTGGCGATACCGCCATGGACTGCCTGAGAACTGCCAAGCGTGAAGGTGCAAAGAGTGTCAAATGTCTCTACAGACGAGATGAAAAAAATATGCCGGGAAGCAAAAAAGAGTACAAAAATGCTATGGAAGAGGGAGTGGACTTCGAATTTTATACCGCTCCGAAAGAGATCATCCTCGATGAGAACGGCAAAGCGATCGCGGTCGAGTGTGTCAAAACGAAACTTGGTGCGAAAGATGAAAGCGGCAGACAGCGTATGGAGGTCATTAAAGGTAGTGAATTCAGAGTAAATGCGGACGTCATCATCATGTCACTTGGATTCGACCCTGCCGCACCGTCGTTTTTGGCTGCAAACGGCATTCAAACAAATGAGTGGGGTGGTATTGTCATCGATGAAAATCATGAAACGTCTACAAAAGGCGTGTATGCCGGAGGTGACTGTTTCAGAGGCGCGGATCTGGTTGTTACTGCCGCTTATGACGGCCGTGAAGCCGCAAGAAGTATAGTAAAATCTCTCTTAGGATAGAAGCTTTTACAGATGAATGAATTCTGTATCGCAAAAGAGAGATAAAAGTGGGAGGAAGTGGCCTTTTTTATTTCGTAAGAGATCAGCATTTCACATTTTGAAAGTGCTTCGTTCTTTGAAAGAGGGAACGAAGCAGTGCTGAAGGAAGAATGGATATCGCTCTGTTTGTGTTCTCATCTTCTCCGATGTTGAGGAAGAAGGTAATAATTTTACTTTTTATAAGTAGATTTTCGCTACAATATATTCATTTTAAACGATGAAGGATACAGCTTGAATCTTTTAAACCTCTTTTCACGAAATCAACAACCCCTTAAAAAACAGCCGAGTAAGGATGAAGCACCGGCTCACTGGGTCAAATGCCCTTCATGCCAGTCTCTTATGTACTACAAAGAGATCGAAAATCAAAACTATGTCTGTCCAAAATGCGGTTTTCACTTGCGTATCAGCGTCAATGACCGCATCAAACTACTCGCCGATGAGGGGACGTTTGTAGAGTTCGATGCCGGTCTCGAACCTGTGGATCCTCTCAAGTTTGTCGATAAGAAGTCCTATAAAAAGCGTGTAGAAGAGGGATTTAAAAAAACAGGGCGCAAATCCTCCGTCGTAAGCGGCGAATGCAAGATGAACGGCACGCAGGTTCAGCTTGTCGTGTTTGACTTTTCGTTTATGGGAGGGAGTCTCGGTTCCGTAGAGGGTGAAAAGATCGTACGTGCTGTCAACCGTGCCATAGAGAGACGATGCGGACTTGTGATCGTCAGTGCCAGTGGAGGTGCGAGAATGCAGGAGAGTACATTTTCGCTGATGCAGATGAGTAAAACATCGGCTGCACTGGCCAAGCTTGCAAAAGAGAAGCTGCCTTATATCTCGGTGCTTACAGATCCGACGATGGGAGGGGTCAGTGCAAGTTTTGCGATGCTTGGAGATATCATCATCGCCGAGCCAGGTGCCCTCATAGGATTTGCTGGACAGCGTGTTATCAAACAGACAATCGGCTCGGATCTTCCTGAAGGTTTTCAGCGAGCGGAATTTTTGCTTGAGAAAGGTTCTATCGACATGGTAGTTAACAGGAACGAGCTCAAGCAGACGCTTTCCGATCTGCTTACGATGTGTAACGGACAAGAGAGTTGAGACTCTACGCACTGTGTGACGAGGATCTGCTTCGAAAATACGGTAAGACACCGGCTGAATTTGTCGAAACGGCCAAGAGTAAAAATGCCGAAATCATTCAGTATAGAAACAAAAATGGAGACAAAGAGTTTATCAAAAAACGTTTAATAGAGCTGAGGAAACTCTACGACGGTTTTTTGATTGTCAATGACAAGTACGAACTTACACCGTTTTGTGACGGTGTGCATCTTGGACAAGAGGATTTAAAAGCCATCGATCCAGATAAACAAAAGGCATTGGCTCTACTCAAAGAGACAATAGGCAGTGACAAGATTATAGGTATTTCCACTCACAATGAAGAGGAAGTTCTTGAAGCAAACGATCTCGATGTGAACTATATTGGACTGGGTGCATACAGAAACACTTCTACGAAAAAGGATGTTACGACAGTCCTCGGTGAAAAGCTCGATGAAATCGCCGCGCTCTCAACCCATTTCGTTGCAGCCATCGGCGGAGTGAGGGAGAGTGACCATTTCAAGCATGTCACTTATCATGTGATTGGAAGCGGTTTGTTTGTATGAATGTCGAAATAATTTCTATTGCAAAACGGGAAAAAAGTATTTACGAGCCGCTCTACAAGGAGCTTGAAAAAATGATAAGCCGTTATGCGAAGCTGAGAGACATCGAGCTCTTTCCCAAAGAGGTGGCAAAAGCGCATACTGCTTCTCCTCGGATGAGTCAAAAAGCTTACACAAATGCTCTTCTTCCGCATTTAAGCGGAGGATTCCGTATCGCTCTGCATCCTGATGGAAAAATAATCAACAGTTATGAATTTAGTAAGCTTTTAGATGGTAGAATGTCGATTAAATTTTTTATCGGTGGTGCATACGGATTCGATGAAGAGTTTCTGCAAAAGAGCGATAAGGTTATCAGTCTTGGCAAGCTGACGATGAGTCACAAGATTGCCAAAGCGGTGCTCCTTGAACAGATATACAGAGGCTTTTCAATTTTGAACAACCATCCATATCATAAGTAAGTTAGGAGTCAGAGTGCAAAAAAGTGAATTGGATTATTTCAAAGGCATATTGGTAAGCAGAAAAGAGCAGATCGAAAAAAATCTTTCGGGAGTGCAAGAAGAGATCAGTGAACTTCAGAAGCAAGAACTCAACGACGAGGGTGATCATGCAGCAGCGAACAGCGGTTCTTTGATAGAAAGTGCTATAATATCACAGCAGCAAAAAGAACTTGAAGAGATCGACAGAGCTCTTACAAAAATCGAAAACGGTGAATATGGGATCTGTGAGATGTGTGAGGATCCGATAGGCTTTCAGCGTTTGAAAGTGAAACCACATGCTGTTTACTGTATAGACTGCAGAGAGATAGTCGAGAAATCCAACAAAGAGTAAGGGACAAAAAATGTATTTGAAGCGATATACGATAGCGGCATTCATTTTGATGATAATCGTGGGATGGTATGTGTACGCATATATTCCGGGAGGTCAGGGGACTATAAGCGTTCCCTTTTTCGGAGTGAACCTGCCGCCGGTAAATGTCGCTGTACTGGTTGTCGTACCGATGCTTCTTCTTTACATAGCGAGCATAGGACATATGGCTTTTTACTCAATACTCGGAGGATTCAAGCTTAAAAAGTACGATAAAGACTACAACAAGCTCATCGATGCACTCTGCGATGCATTTCTCTCCAAAGAGGAGCGTGAGCACAGCTTCAAAACGCATCGTTATCGTCTGCTCGGGAAAATTGTTGACAATTCTAAGATATTTCCGCAAACTGAAAAACTTCTTGATATAGAAAACGAGAAATTGAAAGAGATTATAGAACTTATTCATAAGGTAAAAGAGGGCGAAGTGGTCAATCTGAAAAAACTCAATCTCCCTCCAAACAATCCTCTCGTTATGCAAAACAATTTCAACCGTTATAAAAGTGGTGAACTCTCTGCGGAAGAGATACTCATCAATGCAAAAAATTATGATGACAAGTTTTTGCAAGAGGTATTCAAAGATTTTGTAAAAGATGCAGACGGCGAAAAAATCATGAAGTATTATAAAGATTTCATGACAAAAGAGGCTTTGGAGACAATCATTGAGCGTGCTTCAAGTAATGAGAATGGGATAGAACTCTCACCTGAAGAGCTTGTAGAACTTATAGTCAGTGTTCGTCCTACGCGAGAGGAGTATATCAAATACTCTAAAATGCTCGGAAAAGGTGTGATGCCTGAAACACGGTTGAAAGTTTTTGAGCTTTTAAGTGAAAAAGACGATGAAGCGACACCCGCATATCTCTACACCGCTTTTGATCTTGAAATGATTGAACTGGCAGATGAAATACTCGATGCGTCACAGCCGGAAGAGTATAAAAATTTCCGTGCCTACAAAGCACTGAAAGAGTGTAACAAAAACTACAATATTGATTTGTTCGTATAAAAGATGTTTGAGAAGATTTTCCCCACTGGACCTGTTTATGTGTTAGCCCCGCTGGCAGGTTTTACCGATCTTCCTTTCCGTTCGGTTGTAAAAAAGTTCGGAGCCGATTTGACGGTGAGTGAGATGCTCAGTTCCAACGCACTAGTGCATGGTTCGAAAAAAACGCTTCATATGCTCGAAAAATCGCCCTATGAAGATCCCTATTCCGTCCAAATTTCAGGTTCGAGCGAAGAGATCGTCAAAGGAGCGGTAGAGTTTCTCAACGAGCAAGACGGCATCGACATCATCGATCTTAATTCAGGTTGCCCAGTACCTAAGGTTGTCAGTCACGGAAGTGGAAGTGCTCTTTTAAAAGATTTGCCGCTTTTTGGAAAAATTATAAAAACGATCAAAGAGACCTCGAACAAGCCACTGACGAGTGTTAAGATTCGTCTTGGTTTTGAAGAGAAAAATCATGTAGAGATAGCGAAAGTAGCTGAGACGAACGGAGCAGATTTTCTGGCGGTTCATGGACGAACCAGAGCCGGTAAGTTCAAGGCTCCCGTTGATTATGACGCTATCAAAGAGATCAAAGAGAGCGTCAGCATTCCTGTCGTCGCAAACGGTGACATTGATTCCTATGAAAAAGCCAAATGGGTGCTTGAGCATACGGGATGCGACGGTGTGATGATAGGTCGGGGGGCAGTTGGAGCACCTTGGATTTTTCATCAGCTAAAAACCGGATCAAGTGAAGTGAGTTTGGATGTTCGTCACGAAATCATAATGGAACATTATGACAGAATGATCGAGTTTTACGGTCGAAGGGGTGTACCTATGTTTCGAAAGCATGTGCATACATACTCCAAAGGTTACAGAGGAGCTTCGAAATTACGTGATGCCGTCAATTATATAGAGGATGTGAAAGAGTTTCGTGAGACGCTCGATGATTTCTTCAAAAACGGTGAGATTGTCTCATGAGTCTGTGTATAAGCAAATCGATCCTCGAACTTGACGATTTCGATATAGGTGACAATCTTT
This sequence comes from Helicobacteraceae bacterium, assembly GCA_027052175.1. Taxonomy (GTDB): domain Bacteria; phylum Campylobacterota; class Campylobacteria; order Campylobacterales; family Sulfurimonadaceae; genus S012-15. The sequence goes on from JALUFE010000048.1 coordinate 10,412, forward strand.
ACTACTACAAATACAACGTCAAACATCTTCTTTCCCTGCTTCAAAGCGGAATGGACCGGGAAGATCCGCGCTTTTTAAGTTCCTATCGCTCTTTTGAGGGAGAAGTGTTCGAAAATTTCATCTATGAAAAACTTTTACGTTATGCTGAAGAGTGCGACGAGATAGAGAAGTTCATTCTCAAAGGCTATCATCAAGACAAATTCAAGTCAAATGCAAATATGCTCTCTATCAGTGAAAAACAGCAAATCGTTTATAGAACGAAAAGCAGAGAGATCAGTGAATTCGATGCAATGTTCATCACTAAGCACAATGAACTCTATTTCGTCGAGATGACACTTGTAAAATCCGTTTTAAAGCTCAAAAAACGCCTGAGAAAGAAAAAAGCACTGCTAGAGACGATATTTCCAAACTACAAAATAAAAGCGCTGATTATCCTCAATGAAGGAGCCAGCGGAACAAAACAGCTGCCTTCGTATGCAAAAGTCTGGTTTACAAAACAGTTTGATGCAAAAGATGTGCTTGAGTACATTCAAAGCAGATCGAAACGCAAATTACAACCTAAGCAGATTGTCAATTCCAAAAAAATGATAGAAGCAGAGAGTCTTAAACCGTCCCCGTTTAGATATTACAACACAATGAGCTGGATAACTCGGAAACTTCGTGCTTCCAAACGCTATGTTCTTGATCTCAAATTTTTGCTAAACGGGAAAATACAACGTTATCATGATCTTTATAACAAGTTTTATATAGGTTACCTTGAACTTGAAGATGCCAGAGCGTTACTGGAGCTCACCGAAGAGTACAAAGAGGATCAACGCGTTGTAGTGGCATTGGAGAAGAAACATACGGATGAAATTGTACTTACTTACTACATCCAGACAGCACGCAAGACACTTTATCTCTACTCGTTCAACGACGACGGTGCACTTCTCAAAGAGAAAAAAGATCCATATGGCATTACGGTAACGGAAGTCTATCATATCAATCGTATGATGGATGAGAAGTACAAACTGACGTTGAAAGATATATCCAAGATCAGAAAGATTTTGCGAGAGAGATTTGACCAAAATCGATAAAAATATCTTCTATCTCGGCCTTGTCAGCTTCTTTACCGACATGGCTTCTTCGATGGTCACAACGTTGCTTCCCATTTTTATCGTTTTCGTTTTGCACGAGAGTGTAGACAAGCTTGGTATAGTGATTGCAGTCTCCACATTCGTCTCTTACATATTTCGGCTTCTTTTTGGATATCTCAGTGAGCGTTATAATGCGAGAAAACCTTTCTTGGTTGCCGGATACGGTGTTTCCGCTCTCAGCAAGCCGCTGCTTGCACTGACACATACTTATGCGCAGATTGCATTGCTGCGATCTCTCGAACGTATGGGAAAAGCGGTGCGAAGTGCACCGAAAGATGCTCTCATAAGTGCTTATAGTCAAAAAAAACAGAGTGGCAGAGCGTTTGGTTTTCATAAAATGATGGATGTTTCGGGAGAGCTTTGTGGAGCGTTGATAGTGATGGGAGTTTTTTATTTCTTTGCTCAAAATGAAGAGCTCTTTCGTACTCTTTTTGCAGCAACACTGCTGCCTGGTATACTTGGTCTTTTAGTTTTGCTCTTCTTTGTCAGAGAAAGATCTCCCGATGCAAAGAAAAGAACATCAAAGGTTTTTGTTCGATCCGATATGCAGCTTCTTTGGTTGCTTTTTATCTATTTCTTTTTCTTGCTTTTTTTTATGGGGGATCAATACTTTTTAGTAGCGGCTAAACAAAGTGGCATTGTACTTGCCGCCATCCCGACACTTGTTATAGTTTCAACATTCATGCAGGCATTTATGAGCTATTTCAGCGGTGTGCTCATCGATAAAGCGGGACATAAAAATATGCTTTTTATTGCTTTTGTGAGTGCGATGATCTCTACACTGTGCATTGAAGAAGGTCACTTTTATGCAGGATTTGCACTTCTTGGTGTTTTTACCGTTGTTTCACTGAACTCAATGCGCAGTTTTATCTCCTCCAATGCATCGAGTAAGGCTTTTCTCTATGGAGTTTTTTATATGGGTGTCGCTTTTTTCTCTTCCGGTGGTGCTTTGTTTATAGGGAAAGTGTGGCACTATTATGGATTTGAAAAGAGTGTTTTGCTTTCTTTAGGCGGCATGGGACTTGTAAGTTTCATTTTATTAACAAATATTATATTTTCATCTTTTGTTCCCGGATTTCCTACAGGAAGTATGATTTTTGTGGGGCTTATATTTTTAGTATCCGGATATTTAATGATGGAGACTGAAAAAGGAGTTGACCCTATTGAAACATTTTTAAATAAGTTTAGAAAAAAACCGAAAATAAAATCAAAAGAACAAGCTAAAACGCCTTCATCATCCGCTAAGGAAGTCCCTGAAATGAAAAAGAAAAAAACACCTGAAGAAGAAGCTGAAGAAGAACACAGGGTTTTAGAAGATGTATTAAAAGTGGAACTTTTAGAGCTTGATATAGGTTATCAGTTAATAAGTATAGCAGACCCTAATCAGGGAGGGGATTTGCTTGATAGAATAAAGGCTATGAGAAAAAAAGTGGCAAGCGAATTTGGATTCTTGGTTCCTCAAATAAGAATTAAAGATAATCTTAATTTAAAACCGACTGAATATCAGATTTTATTAAAAGGGGTTGAGGTAGCCAGAGGAGAAGTTTTTCCTGATAAATATTTAGCAATGGCAACTCCTATGGTAATTGAAGAGATTGAAGGTATAAAAGTAAAAGAGCCGGCTTTTGGGATAGAAGCGGTATGGATAGATGAAGATAAAAAAGAAGAAGCCCTAATGGATGGATATACGGTTGTTGACCCATCGACTGTTATAGTAACGCATATTAATGAAATAATTAAAAAATATGCTGAAGAGCTTTTAACCAGACAAGATATTCAAGAGTTGCTCGATAGAGTTAAAAAAGATTTTCCGGCTATTGTGGAAGATGCTATGAAAGTGGCAAATATAGGGCTTATTCAAAGGGTGCTTAAAAATTTATTACACGAAAAAATACCTATAAAAGATATGATTACCATTCTTGAGACTATTTCAGATTTAGCTGAATATACAAAAAATGTGGATATTATAACAGAGCAGGTAAGAAGTGCGCTAAGCCGTGTAATTACAAAGCAGTATGAGAGTGAAGACGGAAGTTTGAAACTTATAACATTTGATGCGCCAACAGAGCAGTTTTTGATGAATAAATTAAAACAGCAAGGCGAGCAAAAGCAGTTTATGCTGACTGTTGCTGAAATGAATAAACTTGTAGAAGAGATAGGAAATGCGGCAAATGAGCTTATGAATAAAGGAATAGCCCCTGTTATTTTAATAGTAGACCCTCTTATAAGAAAACCTTTAGCAGAAATTTTGGAAAGATTTGGGCTTGATGTTGTAGTGCTTTCACATTCAGAAATAGACCCAAATGCAAAATTTGAAGTTTTAGGAAGTGTAAGTATTAATTTTAATTCTTAAAGGCTATAAAAGTGGCAAAATTATTCCATCTAAAAATTACATCAATGTCCTTAAATCCCGTGTTTTTTAACATTTCTATATTCTCTTCCATTGTATAAGGAATTAAAACATTCTCAAGTGCTTCTCTTTTAGCGGCTATTTCATATTCG
>JALUFE010000049.1 GCA_027052175.1 Helicobacteraceae bacterium
TTTCCAACCATTGTCTTTTTATCAGTAAAATTTATATAAATAAATTAAATACAAAAAGGTATGCTTCATGCAAAAATTGCTTGCTTCATTATTGTTTCTTTCAACCCTCGTTTACGGTGAAGTTGTTACTGAATACTTTAAAAATGGTGCCATCAAATCTCAGACACATTATATAGATGGAACGAGAACGGCAACAAAGCCAGGTATAAAGCAGGGTGAAGAAAAGGTTTACTATATAGAAGGTTCACTTGCATATAAAGTTAACTATGTCAATGGTAAAAGAGATGGAAAAATGACATGGTGGGATAAGCAGGGAAATTTGCTTAAAGTGATCCATTATGATCATGGGAAGTTAGAGGGATGGGAGATCACGTACTTTCCAAATGGGAAGATAAAAGCAAAGCAACTTTATAAAAATGACAAGCGCGAGGGACTTTACAAAGAGTTCTACGACAACGGTTGCTTGGCACTTGTCGTGCCTTATAAGCATGGGAAAAAAGAGGGAATGCAAAAAGAGTATGCCTATGAAGGATATCTTTCAAGTGATGTTCTTTATAAAAACAACTACAAAGAGGGTAAGCAACGCTGGTACGATAAAAACGGCAAAGTGATCAAAGAGGAAGAGTTTGTTCATGACGTTCCTGTCAATATCATGAAACAGATCGAAAAACAGAAACCTTCTGAAGCAGATTTACGCCTTCAAGGACTGAACTTCTCTCCAAACAGACCGCACAATTAGAATTTTTCGCTAAAATTGCACCAAAGTTTTTGCGGAGAATAATATGGAAAAGATGTGGTCGGGAAGATTTCAAAAGGGTGCAGCCAAACTGCTCGATGAGTTCAATGCTTCGATAATGTTCGATAGAAAGCTCTACAAAGAGGATATAGAAGGCTCGATTGCACACGCGACGATGTTGGCAAAGCAGGGTATACTCTCCAAAGAGGAACTCGCTTCTATCAAAGAGGGACTTGCTCAGGTAGAAAAAGAGATAGAAGAGGGCACGTTCGAGTGGAAGATCAGCGATGAAGATCTTCATATGGCAATTGAGAAGCGCCTGACACAGCTTATAGGCGATGCCGGGAAAAAGCTGCATACGGCAAGAAGCAGGAACGACCAGGTCGCGACGGATTTCAGACGCTATGTTCTCAAAGCGAACAAAAATATCATCGAAGGTATTAAAGCGCTTATGGAAGCGATCGTCGTAGTGGCAGAGAAGCATACCGATACGCTGCTTCCGGGCATGACACACCTGCAGCATGCGCAGCCGATCAACTTTGCCTATCATCTTGGAGCGTATCTCTCGATGTTCAAACGTGATATAGAGCGATTTGAGAGCTCGTATGAACGCAACAATATCTCTCCGCTTGGATGCGCTGCGCTTGCCGGCACACCACACAAGATAGACAGAGAGTACTCTGCAAAACTGCTTGGATTTGACGGTGTGAGTGTAAACTGTCTTGATACGGTAAGTGACAGAGATTTCGCGCTTGAGATTCTCTTTAATATCTCCACGCTTATGATGCACATCTCCAGACTCTCTGAAGAGCTGATTCTTTGGTCAAGTTACGAGTTTAAGTTCATAGAACTCAGTGACGAGTACAGCACAGGCAGCTCGATCATGCCGCAGAAGAAAAACCCGGATGTCCCTGAACTGCTACGCGGAAAGACAGGTCGTGTATATGGTGCACTTGTGGGACTCTTGACAGTGATGAAAGGTCTTCCTCTTGCATACAACAAAGATACCCAGGAGGACAAAGAGGGAGTTTTCGATGCAGTGGAAACTGCATATATCTCGCTCGAAATCCTCAAAGAGACCATCGCAACGATGCAAGTCAATGAAAAAAATATGCTCAAAGCTTGTAAAAAAGGGCACTTGAGTGCAACCGATCTGGCAGATTATTTGGTCGAGAAATGCGATATTCCATTTAGAGAAGCGCATTTCATTACCGGTGAAGCGGTTGCAAAGGCCGAAGAGCTCGGCATAGATCTCAGTGATATGGAGTACAAATACCTCAAAGAGATCGATGAACGTATCGGTGAAGATGTAATGTCGTATCTCTCTATAGAAAACTCCATGAACGCCCGCTGCAGCCAGGGTGGTACTTCGACACAAACAACAAAAGAGCAACTCGAATACTTCAAAAATTATCTCAAGGAGCAAAAATGAAAGTAACAGTCTCTCATATCGAGGATATGAAGTTCGAAGCCAAAACTGAAAAATCCAGCTTTATTATCGACTGCCCCGTCATCTCACCGATTGAGTACTTTTTGGCAGGTCTTGTAGCTTGCTCGACGACTGATGTGCAACTGCTTCCAAAAAACCAGGGAAAAACTGTAAGCGATCTTAGTGTTACAGGCGATGTCGTACGCAACGAAGACAATCCGAGAAAGTTCAACAAACTTCATCTTACATACGATTTTAAAAGTGACGGAGACGATACACTCGCCGCGCGTTGGGTTATGGCTTCGATCGAGACGTACTGCTCGACGATCAACACAGTTCGAGACTCTGTAGAGATCAGCTATACGATCATTCACAATGGAAAAACGATCAGAGAAAACGAAAAGGTGATCTCAGGTGGGGGTGGTAGCTATGATCTAGGGCAGATCGAGAGCTGCCCATCTTGATTTATCCGTTGTAGATTTTGTGATAGATCTGTATCCGTTTCGAAACACGATTGAGATAGTGTTTGGGTTCATCATACTTCAAATCATGCAATAATCTTTCATAAACCTGCTGTGGAGTCAGTCGATTGATAATCGTTGCAGCTTTAGCAGGATTGTAGGTATGGGTAAACGCCCATGCCACGTTTCCAGCCCCCGTATTGTATGCTGCGATGGCACAGTAGAGCCTGCTTTGAGGATTTTTTATTTTTTTGAGATATCCATAGTAGAGCAGATGTAGGTAGGCACTTCCAAGTCGGATGTTGTTTTTAGAGTTGTAGAGGTATCTGCTTGAAGGGATTTTTTTTACTTTATACAGATATCTGTAGCTGTCTGCTCCTGCAGTATGTGGAACGATCTGCATGAGTCCGTATGCCGGTACATAGCTGGTTGCTTTTGGATTGAAAGCACTCTCGGTATGCATGATGGCAAAGACAAGACTTACAGGCAGTTTCTGTCTTGAAGCATTCTCTCTTACTTCATTTTCATAAAGTTTCGATCGTTTGTATGTTGCATCTTTTGGAAGTTTGACGACCACTTTGTAGACAAAGTTGTTTTTAACTTTTTTGGAAGGGCGTTTTTTGATCGTCTTGTCATTGACTTTTTTGTAAACAAACTCTTTGAGCCTTTTTCTTGTAGGAGGTTTTTTGAAAACGACAGGAGCGAGGATCGGCTTTTTATCCACTTTGGCATCGATGACATTGGCAGGTTTTGGGATTTTGTCGATACGTTGCTGGAGAGGATCTTTTTCAATTGCGTTTTTCGTATCTTCAACACTTACCTTGGCTAAAGTCCTTCGAAGTTTTGCAAGTGCCTCTTTTTTCGATTTGGCAACGGTTTCAACGGTGATGGTATTGTGCTCGAAATCTACATCACTTCTGGTCTTTTTATCTTTGGAATAAGCAACCCATTCCTTCTTTGTTGAGAGTTTGGGATCTTCCCAAAAGACGCCAACCTCTTTTTTATACTGCTTGAAAGCCTCCATCTGTGCCTTTTTGTACGCTTCGAAGGATTCCATCTGCTTCTTTTTGTAATTCAAAAAAGCTTGCTGCTCTTGCTTGATCGCATCCATCTGCTTTTTGGCATAATCATCTTGTGATGCAGCAAACAAAGTTGCAGTGCTTAGAAGAAGCAGAAGTGCTTTAGCTCTCATTACAAAAAGTCCTTCGGATCAGCATCGGTGAAGTGTCCCCATTTGAGTTTCGCTCCTCCAAGTATATGAAAGTGCAGGTGTTTGACCTCCTGCCCACCGTCATTTCCAACATTGGTTATGACTCTGTAACCTGTTTTGTCGATTCCTATTTGTTTTACAACATCTTGAATGAAAGGAGTGATTTTAGTCATCGTCTCAGTATCTACCTCATTGAAACTTTCTATATGTTTTTTCGGTATAACAAGGATATGTATGGGAGCTTTTGGATTGATATCATGAAATGCTATGCAATCTTCATTCTCCAATTCGATATTTGAAGGTATTTCCTTCTCTGCTATTT
>JALUFE010000050.1 GCA_027052175.1 Helicobacteraceae bacterium
GTTGGATATAGACATCTTTTCGAACTGGTTTGAAGTAGCTCCATTTGGCTTTTTGCAATTTTTTATCTGCATATATTCTGCCGGTATAGACAACCACCTTTTTCTCTTTGTCATCGATTTTTTGAGTGAAGTCAGCTTGGAAAGAGGTGAGGTTCTGAAGGATTTGTGCCTGCAGAGTCACAAGAAAGAGTGTCAGAAGAAAGATTGATTTCACGATTATGCCCTTCTTTTTTCCGCAATTGTATAAAAATTTAAATAATACACAATCTTCTCATTATATTAACTATGCTAAAATAGCGCCAAATTTACAAGATAAAGAGAAACAGTATGTTGCAAAAAGCACTTGGCAAGATTTTTGGTACCCAAAACGACAGAGCACTGAAAAAATATAAAAAAAGAGTCAAAAAGATAAACGCGCTGGAACCAAAATATGAAAAAATGAGTGACGACGAGCTGAAATCATCTTTCGACGAGCTTAAAAAAGCGGTCAACGAGGGTGAAAAGAGTCTGGATGATGTTCTTGAAGAGAGTTTTGCTATAACGAGAGAGGCAAGCAAGCGTGTTCTTGGCATGCGCCATTACGATGTACAGCTGATCGGCGGAATGGTACTGCATGAAGGAAAAATAGCCGAGATGAAAACAGGAGAAGGAAAGACACTTGTGGCAACCCTTCCGATCGTCCTCAATGCAATGACGGGCAAAGGGGTGCATCTTGTTACGGTAAACGATTATCTTGCCAAACGTGATGCAACGGAGATGGGTGAACTCTACGGTTTTCTTGGCTACACAACGGGAGTGATTTTAGAAAGCGTACATGACTTTGAAGAGAAGAAACAAGCATATGCCGCAGATATTACATACGGAACGAATAACGAATTCGGATTCGACTATCTTAGGGACAATATGAGTTACTCCAAAGAGCAGATGGTGCAGCGTGGACACCATTTCGTCATCGTCGATGAAGTGGATTCTATTTTGATAGATGAGGCGAGAACGCCGCTTATAATCTCCGGTCCTACAAACCGTAACCTTCAAGATTACATAAAAGCGGATCAGGTTGCACGGCAGATGGAAAAAGAGAAACATTTCACGGTTGATGAAAAAGACAGAGTCGTTTTGCTGACGGAAGAGGGGATCAGCAAAGCTGAAGAGCTGTTTGGAGTGGAGAATCTCTACAGTCCGGAAAATGCGACGCTGCCTCACATGCTTGATAACGCTCTTAAAGCAAATTATCTTTTTGAAAAAGATGTCGACTATGTTGTGAGAGAGGGCGAAGTGGTCATTGTCGATGAGTTTACCGGACGACTTTCCGAAGGCCGCCGTTATAGTGAAGGACTGCATCAGGCCCTTGAAGCCAAAGAGAATGTCGAGATCAAGGAAGAGACGCAGACATTGGCCGACATCACTTTTCAGAATTACTTCAGAATGTATGAAAAGCTGGCGGGAATGACGGGTACCGCGCAAACCGAAGCGACGGAGTTCGCACAGATTTACGGACTCGATGTCATTTCTATCCCGACAAACGTTCCCGTTCAAAGAAAGGATCACAATGATCTTATATACAAAACGGAGCGTGAAAAATTTGAAGCGGTCATTGACAAAGTAAAAGAGCTGCATAAAAAAGGGCAGCCGGTTCTCATCGGTACTGCAAGTATCGAAAAGTCCGAAGCACTGCATCAATTGCTTAAAAGAGAGAAAATACCACACACCGTACTCAATGCGAAAAATCACGAACAAGAGGGTGAGATCATCAAGCATGCCGGTGAAAAAGGTGCCGTGACGATAGCGACCAACATGGCGGGACGCGGCGTTGACATTAAAGTCAACGATGAAGTCAAAGCGCTGGGAGGTCTTTACATCGTAGGTACAGAGCGACATGAAAACAGACGTATAGACAATCAGCTTCGCGGACGTAGCGGTCGGCAGGGAGATCCGGGAACGAGTCAGTTCTATCTTTCACTTGAAGACAATCTTCTTCGTATCTTTGGAAGTGACAAGATCAAAAGCATTATGGAACGCCTTGGTGTCGAAGATGGGGAGTACATAGAATCGAAGATGGTGTCTCGTGCAGTTGAAAAAGCGCAGAAAAAAGTCGAGACGATGCACTTCGAAGGACGGAAACATATAGTCGAGTATGACGATGTTGCCAACGAGCAGCGAAAAATCGTCTATAAGTTCAGAAACGAGCTTCTCGATCCCGAGTTCGACATCTCTTCCAAAATCGAGCAGAACAGAGAGGAGTACCTTCCGACACTTCTTGCCAAAGCCGGTATTTATGAGGGGATGGCAAGAGAGGAGTTTAATCTTGAGAAACTTTCCAAGCTTCTTTTAGAAGAGCTCACGCTTGAAGTGGATGTTGAAGAGATGCAGAACAAAGAGTATGACGAACTGCTTGCCTATCTGCTTGAAAAAGCAAAAGCGGCGTATGAAGAGAAGATGAGCTTCATCGATGAGGAGACAAGAAAAGAAATAGAGCGAGAACTTTACTTGAAAGAACTCGATGAGGCATGGAGAGAGCATCTTTATCAAATGGATAATATGAAAACGGGTATTAGATTACGTGCTTACAACCAGAAAGATCCGCTTGTCGAATATAAAAAAGAGTCTTTCAATCTTTTCACCGAATTGATTAACGATCTCAAAGCAAATATCGTCAAAACGTTGCATATGATCCGATTTCAATTTGAAACACCTGAAGAGGAAGCGAGAAAACTTGCCGAGAAACTTGAAATGGAGAGAAAGCAGGAGGAACTTGCCAGAAGTCTCAATCTTGATGAAGAATCAGAAACACTTACAAGCAAAAAGAAACCTGCAAGAAACGATCCGTGTCCATGTGGTAGCGGTAAGAAATATAAGCAGTGCTGTGGTAAAAGCGGACCGAAAAAAGGTGTATTCGCCTCTTGAAAAACAGCGTCGTCAATTATCTTGTCAAACGATTCTTGCGGTTTGACAAAGAGCAGCCTTTTATATTTCTCTCGGCACTTCTTGCCTATTTGGGTATCTTGCTTGGAGTGATGGTGCTTATCATTGCGATGGCGCTGATGAACGGTTTTGACAACGAGTTCAAAAAGAAGTTGACGATCATGAATTATCCGTTGACTATTATGCCTAAGTTTTATGGGGCAGTCGACAAAAGTTTGTTAAATGATCTTCGAGCCCAGTTTCCGGAACTCTCTTTTAGCCCTTACGTTGTATCTTCAGTCATAACCAGAAAAGGAGATTCTCTGGAGGGCGGATATATCTTTGGGGTTGATTTTAAAGAGGAAGCAAAGGTCAACTCCGTTTTGGCAAAAGCACTCAAAGGGGTAGAACCTAAACGTTTTGAGGTCATTGTGGGAAAAAGCCTCAAAGAGGAGTTCGGAATAACCCCAGGTGATAAAGTGATGTATATTTTCACTCGGGTAAATCCAGCTGGACTCGCTGTTACTCCTTTGATCAAGCGTTTTCGTGTCCGTTCTGTTTTTGACTCCGGACTTCTGGCATATGACAAAGCTTACAGTTACACGACGATCGAGTCGATGCAGCGTATCCTCTCACTGCCGCGTTATCAGTACAGCGGTATTCACATTTTTTCCAAAGAGCCGCAAAAAGACATTAAAAAGATTGCACTTGTTTTGCCGGACACCGTTGCGATCAAGGGATGGTGGCAGGATAACACCAATTTCTTTGCAGCTCTTAAAATGGAAAAAACCTCTCTCTTTATCGTCCTGATGCTCATTATCCTCATAGCATCGATCAACATCATCTCCTCTTTGCTTATGACAGTGATGAACAGGCGTAGCGAGATAGCGCTGTTGCTCTCCTTGGGCGCTACAAAACAGGAGATAAAGCATGTTTTTTTAAAACTGGGCGTCGTTATCGGCACTGCCGGTATCGTTTCTGGTGCTTTGCTCGGTCTGCTTGGCATTTGGGTGCTTGGAACGTTCGATATTGTGCATCTTCCAAAAGATGTCTATCCGACAACCAGACTGCCGCTTGATTTGAGTATTGTCGATTTTTCGTTTATCATTATTGGTGCGTTTGTCATTGTGATTCTTTCATCCTACTACCCGGCTAAAAAAGCGAGTGAAGTAGATGTTTTGACGGTTCTTCGAAACGAATAGATTCTATTTTTTCGTTGTATTGTTTT
>JALUFE010000051.1:0-1147 GCA_027052175.1 Helicobacteraceae bacterium
GTCTGATAATTTTCTTTTGTAGCAGTCGCCAAAAAGTTAAGACGCGGAATTCTACCAAAATAATTCTTTAATTTTATTTAGCTATAATTTTGATCCAATCTATACTATCAACGAACTTCTTGTAAAACGCTAAGGCTACTTAGAAATATTGCAAGAAGTTTAATATACGCAAAGAGACACCAATGCTAATTACCAAAGCCAGTGAGTACGCTATTTTATCCCTTATCGTTCTTTCAAAAGCCGATAACCCAAAAGACAGCGACTCTCTTTCAAGAGAGCTCTTTATATCCAAGAGTTTTCTTGCAAAAATTCTACAAGCTCTCGCCAAACAAAAAATTCTTAAGTCCTATAAAGGTGCCAACGGCGGATTTATGCTTAACAAATCCCCTCAGGAAATCGACATTCTTTCTATTATAACCGCTGTAGAAGGAAAGAGTCCCTCTGTCTTCGAATGCAGTGCAAGCGAAAAAGACTGCCCTTCAGACAAAGCTTCCATCTGTTCGTTGTGGCCGATGCTTAACAAACTGCAAAAAAACATAGATATTTTTTTAGCGGATATGACTCTGCACGATATTTTGGAAGAGCAGTAAAAGGAACAATTTGGCAGCAAATCAAAAGATGAAACGACAAGTCGGCAATATCCTCTCTTTGTTTCTTGGGAACAAAGATATTACCGTCGTTTTGTTCGTTATGGCCATTTTGGCGATCATCATCGTTCCACTGCCATCGGAAATTCTCGACATTATGCTGACAATTTCCATAGCGATTTCCGTTCTCATTTTACTTATATCGCTTTATATCCCAAAACCAACGGATCTGACGACATTTCCAACCATCATTCTCATTGTCACTCTTTTTCGCCTTTCTCTCAATATCGCAACAACGAGAATGATTCTCAGCAAAGGTAACCAGGGACCCGAAGCCGTCAGTAGTATCATAGACAGTTTTGGTCAGTTCGTCGTCGGTGGAAACTATGTCATAGGGATCATCGTCTTTTCCATACTCGTGCTCATCAACTTCATGGTCATCACAAAAGGAAGTACCCGGGTTGCGGAAGTGGCAGCACGTTTTGTACTGGATTCCATGCCCGGAAAACAGATGGCAGTCGATGCCGACCTCAATGCAGGGCTTATAGACGATGCCGAAG
>JALUFE010000051.1:1157-4011 GCA_027052175.1 Helicobacteraceae bacterium
ATTTTACAAGAAGCGAACTTCTACGGTGCCATGGACGGATCGAGCAAGTTTGTCAAAGGAGATGCCGTTGCGGGTATCATTATCACATTCATCAATATCATCGGAGGCTTTCTCATCGGTGTTTTCCAATACGGCATGAGTGTATCGGAAAGTGCATCCACTTTTACCATTTTGACGATCGGTGACGGTTTGGTCAGCCAAATTCCTGCTCTTATCGTCTCTACCGCAACAGGTATCATCATTACCCGTTCAAGCAGTGACGGAGAGAACTTTGCCGAAGGAGCCATCAACCAACTTGTCAACAGTGCCAGAATCACGATTATCGTCGGTGCTATTATGGTGCTCTTCGCCCTCGTTCCGGGACTTCCGACACTCTCTATGGGATTTGTCGGGACTATTTTCATCGCTATTGGCTATTCACTTTACAAATACCAAAAAGGAGAATTCTCCGTACTTGATGCCGCCTCTCCAAAAGCAAAAGAGCAGCTTGCGGCAAAAACCGGAGAGACACCGCCGGCATCAGCGACACAAGAAAGCGATACAACACCGGTTCAAAAGACACAAGAGGAGATTGCCAAAGAGGAAGAAGCGGCATTGGAGGATATACTCAAAGTCGAAATGCTCGAACTCACTTTGGGCTACCAGCTCATACGGCTTGCTGATGCTTCACAGGGAGGGGACTTGCTTGAGCGTATACGCTCCATGCGACGAAAGATAGCCTCTGAACTCGGCTTTTTGATGCCACAGGTGCGCATACGGGACAATCTTCATCTCAAGCCGAATCAGTATCAAATCATCCTAAAAGGTGTACCCATCGGTGAGGGAGAAATTTATCCGGATAAATTCCTCGCCATGGACAGCGGTATGGCAACCGGAGAGATAGAGGGTATCCCTACAAAAGAGCCGGCTTTTGGTCTGGATGCACTCTGGATCGATCCTGAGCTCAAGGAAGAGGCGATCATCAACGGCTATACCGTCGTCGATCCCGCGACTGTCATCTCAACACATATGAGCGAACTTGTCAAACAGCATGCAGAAGAGCTCCTCACACGTCAAGAGGTACAATCACTTATAGAAAAACTCAAAGAGGATTATCCAGTCATCGTCGACGATGTGCTCAAAGTGGCATCTATTGGTCTTATTCAACGAGTTCTCAAACAGCTGTTACATGAAAAAATCCCACTGAAAGATATGCTGACCATTTTAGAAACCATTGCAGACGTTGCAGAATATACCAAAAACGTCGATCTCATTACAGAACAGGTTCGTGCTCGTCTTGCACGTGTCATTACACAAATGTACGCGGGCGAAGATGGAGTCATCCGTCTGTTGACATTCGATACTCAGACGGAACAGAAACTGCTGCAAAAATCGACAGAGCAAGACGGAATCCGAACACTTATGCTGAATGTCGGAGAGATCAACGACCTCATTCAGGCCACCAGCCAAAAGGCGGCAGAAGTATTGCAAAAAGGCATATCGCCAGTTATTATTATCGTCGACCCGCAAATACGTAAAGCACTTGCGGAAATATATGAACGATTTTCGCTCGATGTCGTCGTTCTCTCGCATGCAGAGATCGATTCACATGCAAAATTCGAAGTTCTTGGATCAATCAGCTTTTAACATTACAGAAAGGAAACAATGAAAACATTTCATCATCTCTCACATATCGATCTTGACGGCTACAGTTGCCAACTCATTATGAAACATACCCCATACGATCTTTCGTTCTACAACGCTAACTATGGTGCGGAGGTCAAGGATCAGCTTGAACTGATTCTTGAAAACATCGACGCAAGTAACACAAAAGAGGCAACTATTCTCATAAGTGACCTCAATCTCTCTGTCGAAGAGGCAAAATGGCTAGACAAAGAGGTTGCCAAAAGAAATGCAGGCAGTTACGATATAGAGTTGCTTCTACTTGATCATCACGGCAGTGGCGAAGATTGTGCCACGCGCTTTGAATGGTACTATCTTGATACATCGAGATGTGCAACGAAAATAGTTTACGACCATGCAAAAGAGCATTTTGGGTTGAACGAACCTGAATGGATGGAAAAGTATGTCGACATTGTCAATGCCGTCGACCTTTGGAAACAGCATGAACACGAAAATTTCGAATACGGCAAAGTTTTCATGCGCCTTATCAACGAAGCCAAAGAGCTCAACCGCGTCATGTTTGCAAAAGAGGACAACAACTACAAACTGACTCTTTTGCAAAATGCCGTCAAATTCATTGGACAAAAAGATGGTCATATCGTTTTGGATGAGAACATTTACTTTCTCAAAAAAGATTTCTTCAAAAAAGACCACAACGATACACTTGACAATCTCGCGACAGAATACATCGTGGAACTCCTCGGCAGACACAGAAGCGAGATGACCATCTACTACAAGGGCTACAAAGGTTTTCTCAGTTACGGAGTTGGCAACACCTCCATTATCGGAAACGGCTTCTTGACCAAATATCCAGATTACGATTTCATCGTTGATGTAAGCTACCGGGGCACTATGAGTCTGCGGGCGAACAACCAAGTCAGTGTCGCACAAATCTCCAAAGAGTGGTGCGGGGGCGGTGGACATCCAAACGCTGCAGGAGGGCGTATTCAAGGTTTTAAAGAGCAATTCCGCTATGATAAAGTAAAACAACAGATAGAGTCGCTCATCAACCACAAAGAGTCTGTTGCAGGAGATCTTGAATATAAAACAGAAGAACCAGAATAAATAAACACAGGAATTGATTAAATATTAATCAATTCCACTTCCCCTTTTCAGATCAAAAGAATGTATAATTATTGCGATATTCACTCCAATGAGTGTCTTCTAATAATACTATACTCCCGAAGAATAT
>JALUFE010000052.1 GCA_027052175.1 Helicobacteraceae bacterium
CTTCTAGTTTATGACTTCTTGGCATATTTTATATCCTTCTTACCATCTGTAGTGAGCAAACGCTTTGTTCGCTTCAGCCATTTTGTAAGTATCTTCTTTCTTCTTGAATGCCGCACCTTTTTGTGTTGCTGCATCCATAAGTTCGTTGGCGAGTCTCTCCGCCATCGTTCTCTCGTTTCTCTTTCTCGCTGCATCGACAATCCATCGAATGGCAAGAGAGAGCTGTCTTACAGGTCTTACCTCTACTGGAACTTGGTATGTTGCCCCACCGACACGGCGGCTTTTCACTTCAAGAACAGGCTTGATGTTCTCGATCGCCTCGTTAAACACTTCGATACCGCTTTTTTCACCTTTGGCGCTGATCATGTCAAGTGCCTGGTAAAGGATCTTTTCCGCTACCGACTTTTTCCCATCAAGCATAATCTTGTTGATGAACTTCGTTACTATTTTGCTGCCATAGATTGGATCTGGCATGATCTCACGTATTGGAGCTCTTCTTCTTCTCATTGTTGTTTTCCTCTCTTCAATTTGTTGCTTCAAATTTACTCAAAGAGATTCGCTGACGCTACTACTCCCTGTGCTCTTTTGAATGTCTGTTTGATTTTAAAATTACTTCTTAGGTTTCTTCGTACCGTATTTAGAACGAGAAACGGTTCTGTTTGCAACACCCGCTGTATCGAGTGCACCACGAACGATATGATACTTAACACCCGGAAGGTCTTTCGTTCTACCGCCACGTACAAGGACGATGGAGTGCTCTTGAAGGTTGTGACCCTCACCCATGATGTATGAGATAACCTCATAACCTGATGTCAATCTAACTTTAGCAACTTTTCTCAGTGCGGAGTTAGGTTTCTTTGGAGTAGTGGTATATACTCTCGTACATACACCACGACGCTGTGGACAGTTCACAAGAGCTGGTGATTTAGACTTTTTGATCACTTTCTTACGCTCTTTACGAATCAATTGGTTGATTGTAGGCATACAATTCCTTTCAAATTTTTTTCCAGTAGATTAATCCCTGCATCTAATAGCCGGAATTTAACTCGGAATTATATGAAAAAAGTGATTAAAGTTAGCTTATTTTAAGGAAGTATTTATTTTGAAGCTTTTAAGTGGGATGAGCCGAAGCAGAGCTTTCGGCTTATTTTTCGAGAAGAATCTCTTTGTTTTTATAGATACCTGTGCCTACAGGAATCGTTCTACCGATGATAACGTTCTCTTTAAGATCGTTAAGGTCATCTACTTTGGAGGAGACAGCCGCTTCGGTCAAAACTTTTGTGGTATCCTGGAAAGATGCCGCAGAGATGATACTGTCTGCACTGACAGCCGCTCTTGTAATACCCACAAGGAACGGCTCCGCAATCGCCGGACGTCCACCAAGTCTGACGATCTTCTCGTTTTCCTGCTTGAATTTCGCTTTACTGACAAGTTCACCTTCAATGAACTTCGTATCGCCTGACTTGACGATCTTGACCTGACGAAGCATCTGCGTGAAAATGATCTCGATATGCTTGTCGGCGATGTTGACCCCCTGACTTCTATAAACCTGCTGCACTTCACTGACAAGATAGTTGTAAAGCGCTTTGACACCCATAATGCGAAGCAGCTCATGCGAAGAGATAACGCCGGTAGTGAGTCGCTCGCCCGCATGGACATAGTCTCCCGTATTGACAACAGCCTCAAGTGATTTATCTACGAAATACTCTCTGATGTGTCCTGTCTCGCTCGTAACGATAATGCGCTGCTTCCCGCGAAGTGGTTTACCGAAACTCACAACGCCGTCGATCTCGGAGATAAGCGCACTCACTTTCGGCCGACGCCCCTCGAAAAGTTCGCTGACCCTTGGAAGACCACCGGTAATATCACTCGATTTTTGCAGCGCTTTTGGTGTCTTTGCAAGGATATCCGCAATCTTGACCTGATCTCCGTCATTGACGAAGATAGAAGATTTCGGTGAAATCTGATAACGAAGAACCTCTCCGTTTTCCGTCGCCAGTACGATCGTCGGCTTGTACTCTGCAGGAATATGGTCGTTGATCATCAGTCTTGTCTTGCCTGTAAGCTCATCCACCTGCTCGGTTGCAGTCGTTCCGATGATAATGTCTTCAAACTTGACCGTTCCGTTTGCCTCAGAGATAATCGGGTTGGAATATGGATCCCACTCCGCGATGACGACAGACTCGTCACTTGCAGGTTTGGCGATCAACGAATCCTTTTCGACGACAGTATCGTCATCTGTGACAATGATGGAGCCTCTAGCGACATAGTGACGTGTCGCTTCTCGGTTGTTCTTGTCGATGATAACGGCAAAAAGCCCCTTCTCTTTCACATCATAACCAGCTTTGAGCCCTTCAAATCTCTCAAGATAGTCACCCTTGAGCTGGAAGTACTTGACAGTTCCCGCTTCACCGGCATGGATCTTCTGTGTTACAGGTGCACCGTTGTCGACAAGCAGCTCCGCAGCGTATGGAATTCGTGATGGGATATTCCATCCGTCTTTGATCGTCTCGACGATACTTTCACCCTCATGCACTTCCGCGCCGTTTTCATACGGAAGATAATACTTCCCTTCGATACGTCCGCTCACCCCTGCGAGTTCGTTCGGCTTGGCCACTTCGTTCTTTCTAAGGATATAGCGAACCGTATCGTCTTTGCCTTCGACACTCACAAGAATCTCATCATGGATCGTTTCGATCTTCACCTTACCGTCAAACGGCGCTTTGATTTTCGGCTCGACAAGAAGTACCGCTGCGTTACGACGGTTGGCCACGATATGTTTACCGTTTTTATCCGTATATGTTTTAAGGTTGTAGTAACGGATGAAACCTTCTTTCTCCGCTACGACCTGGCGTTCCTGTGCAGTCGAGCTCGCCGTACCACCGACGTGGAAGGTTCTTAGAGTCAGCTGCGTACCCGGCTCACCGATGGATTGCGCGGCAATGATACCCACAGCCTCTCCAACTCTTACCATATGACCGCTTGCAAGGTCCACTCCATAACAAAGCGCACAGATGCCACCCTCGCTCTTACAAGTGGTAGGCGTTCTGATAATCGCGGACTTGATACCGGCTTCGGCGATAACTTTTGCTTTCTCTTCATCGATAAGCGTACCTTCGGCAAAGAGAATTTCGTTCGAGATCGGATCGATGATGTCTTGTGCCAGAACTCGACCGTTAATACGGTCCTCCAAAGATTCTATCAAGTTGTTCTGATCGCTGATATCACTGATCTCGATCCCTTCATGCGTACAGCAGTCATGCTCGACGATCTTGACGTTTTGCGCGACATCGACAAGCTTACGAGTCAGATAACCTGCGTTCGCCGTCTTCAGCGCGGTATCGGCAAGACCTTTACGCGCACCGTGAGTCGAAATGAAGTACTCGATGACATTCAGCCCCTCTTTGAAGTTCGAGATAATCGGTGTTTCGATGATCTCTCCCGAAGGTTTTGCCATAAGTCCCCGCATACCTGCAAGCTGACGAATCTGTGCAGCAGAACCCCTCGCTCCCGAGTCGGCCATCATATAGATGGAGTTGAAGCCGTCTTTATCCGTTTTCATCAACTCCATCATCTGAGCCGCAACGGTGTTGTTTGTATCTGTCCAGACATCGATGATTTTGTTGTATCGCTCCTGCTCTGTGAGAAGACCCGCTTCGAACTGCTTTTGGATCTCAATAACTTTCGCTTTGGATTCTGCGATCTTCGCATACTTCGCCTCTGGAATCTTCACATCATCAATGGAGATCGAAACACCCGCTTCTGTTGCATATCTAAAACCAAGATCCTTGAGATTGTCAAGGAATGCAGCCGTAACGCCGATCCCACCCTCTTTTTGTACATAATCAACCAGATTGTTGATGTTCTTTTTCTTCATCACTCTGTTCCACAGGTCAATCGGAACAAAATCCGGAATGATCTCTTTTATAAGCAAACGTCCCGCAGTTGTCGTAATGATGCGTCCGTCCACTCTCGTTCTGATTTTGGCATGAATGTCAAGTGCACCGTGATCAAGTGCGATCTTCACCTCTTCTACGTTGGCAAAAAGCTTGTTGCTGCCTTTCACACCGTTTTTCTCAAGTGAGATATAGTAGATACCAAGGACCATATCCTGCGACGGTGTCGCTATCGCTTTACCAGATGCCGGAAGTAGAACGTTCATACTTGCAAGCATCAACACCTTCGCTTCGGCGATAGCTTTGGTACTAAGCGGTACGTGAACAGCCATCTGGTCGCCGTCAAAGTCGGCGTTGAAAGCGGCACAGACAAGCGGATGCAGCTGAATCGCTTTTCCATCGATCAAACGCGGGTGAAATGCCTGGATGGAAAGTTTATGCAGTGTCGGAGCACGGTTGAGCATCACAGGATAACCATCAACTATCTCATTGAGACACTCCCACACTTCGTTTGTCTGCTCCTCGATCATCTTTTTCGCAGATTTTACCGTTGTCGCATACCCTTTTTCTTCCAGCTTCGCGATCAAATGCGGCTTGAAGAGTTCCAGTGCCATCTTCTTAGGCAATCCACATTGATCCATCTTGAGATCGGGTCCCACGACAATAACACTACGGCCGGAAAAGTCGACACGTTTACCAAGAAGATTCTGTCTGAAACGCCCCTGTTTACCCTTGATGATCTCCGAGAGAGATTTTAGAGGTCTTTTGTTCGCACCTTTGACGGCATTGGCACGTCTTCCGTTGTCAAAGAGTGCATCGACGGACTCCTGAAGCATTCTCTTTTCATTGCGAACGATGATCTCCGGCGCTTCAAGTTCAACAAGGCGCTTGAGACGCTGATTTCTGTTTATAACTCTTCGGTAGAGATCGTTGACGTCCGAAACCGCGAACTTACCGCCGTCAAGACTGACAAGCGGGCGGAGATCCGGTGGAAGAACCGGCAAGATCGTCAGCATCATCCATGCAGGATTGTTCCCGCTGTTAAGGAAAGACTCGATAACTTTGAGTCTTTTTGCCAGCGTTTTTTTCTTCGCTTCACTGTTTGTATTTTCAAAATCTTCTTTGAGTTGAGTAAAAAGCTCCACAAGATCGATGTCATCAAGCAAATCACGAACGACTTCACCGCCCATACGAGCTTTGAAGCCAAGCTCACCAAAACGGGAAACGAGTGTTCTATACTGCTCTTCATTCAGTACATCGTACTTCTTGACAGGTGTCTTACCTTCTGCATCGTAGTACGCTTCACCACCCTCTTCAACGATATACGCTTCATAGTAAAGCACACGCTCAAGGTCTTTCATCTTCACACCGAGAAGTGTCCCTATACGAGATGGCAACGAGCTCACATACCAGATATGCGCAACTGGCGTTACCAAATCTATATGTCCCATACGCGTACGACGTACTTTCGAGGCGGTTACTTCAACGCCACACTTCTCACAGACGACACCTTTGTAGCGCATTTTTTTGTACTTACCGCACAAACACTCGTAATCTCTTACAGGTCCGAAGATTTTCGCACAGAAAAGCCCGTCACGCTCCGGTTTGAGTGTGCGGTAGTTGATGGTTTCTGGTTTCTTAACCTCACCATGACTCCATGAGAGAATCTTCTCTGGACTCGCAAGCTTGAACTGAATCTGCTTGATATCCTTTGGTCTGTTCTCTTCACTGATCTCAATCGGTACTAATTTACTCATCGTCTTCCACCTCGTCAAATATCTCTACATCCAGTGCTAATGACTGTAACTCTTTTGTAAGAACAAAGAGCGTTTCAGGGATTCCGGATTCTGGAACCAACTCACCTTTCGTGATCGCTTTGTATGCACGAACTCGTCCATCCACATCATCGGATTTGATAGTAAGCATCTCTTTAAGGACGGCTGATGCACCATACGCCTCAAGTGCCCAAACCTCCATCTCACCAAATCTCTGACCACCAAAGAGCGCTTTACCGCCCACAGGCTGCTGCGTAACGAGCGAGTATGGTCCGGTAGAACGTGCGTGGATCTTCTCATCGACAAGGTGATGGAGCTTGAGCATATACATATATCCGACATTGACACGCTCTTTCATCTTTTCACCCGTACGTCCGTCATACAGAACCGTTTTACCGTCCTCATCCATCTTCGCAAGCTCGTAAAGCTTCTTGAACTCCTCCTGATCGACCGCTTCGAAAATCGGTGTAGCGAACTTCACGCCCTTCGCCCAGTCTCTTGCGTACCCCAAAAACTCCTCGTCACTCATCGCTTCGATCGTCTCTTTTGCGTTCATAAGTTTCGCAACATCGGCGATCTCGATCATCTTCGCTCTTAACTTGTCGATATAATCTTTCTGCTTCTCATCAAACAGTGCTTGAATCTGATTTCCAAGCTCACGTCCAACCATTCCAAGGTGCATCTCAAGAATCTGTCCGATGTTCATACGTGAAGGAACACCAAGCGGGTTCAAACAGACATCGACAATACGTCCATCCTCCATATACGGCATATCGACTTCAGGAACGATGTTGGAAACGATACCTTTGTTTCCGTGACGTCCCGCCATCTTATCCCCGACTTTGAGCTTACGTTTGGTCGCGATGTAAACTTTTACAGTCTTGACGACTCCGTTAGGAAGGATGTCATCCTTTTCAAGAATATTGAGCTTCTCTTCATGCTCGTCTCTAAAGAGTCTTTTTTGTTTCTGGAAGTAGTTCTTCGTCTTGTTGTATTTGTCCTGAATCTCTTCACTGAAAGATTTGACGATGTTGTTCATCGCAAATCTGTTGACATCTTTGAGATCTTCGGCAACGATGTAGTCGCCTGCTTTGTACTCTTTATCCCCTATCGTGACATCTTTCTCAAGCGGTGCTTTTGTAAGAAGATCGGTAATTTTGAGCATCTCCTCTTTGTCGATCATAAGAAGTCTGTCGTAATGCTCACGCTCAAGCTGATTTCTCTCCTCTTTCTCAAGTTCGAGTGCTCTTGGATCCTTGTCGTATCCCTTTTTCGTGAAAACTTTGACGTCAACGACAACTCCCTCCATCGACGGTGGGCAGTAAAGAGACTTGTTGACGACATGTCCGGCCTTTTCGCCAAAGATTGCGCGAAGAAGTCGCTCTTCAGGCGTCGGCTTGACCTCACCTTTTGGAGAAACTTTACCGACAAGAATCATCCCTCCTTTGACACGTGTTCCAACTTTCACGATACCACTCTCGTCAAGGTGGGCAAGATCCTCTTCACGGACATTTGGAATGTCACGTGTAATCTCTTCGACTCCATGCTTGAGTTCTCTCGCTTCAAGCTCTTTTTCATAAATATGAACCGATGTAAAAGCATCTTTGCGGATCAATTTTTCGCTGATAACGATCGCATCCTCGAAGTTGTATCCGTTCCATGGCATAAAGGCAACCATCGCATTGACACCGAGGGCGAGTTCTCCTTGATCCATATTTGGACCGTCGGCGATTATTTCACCCGCTTCGACTTTTTGACCGACTTTTACGATAGGCTTTTGGGTAAAGCTTGTGTTTTGGTTGGTTCGAAGATTTTTCTGAAGCGGATAGTAGTCGATATATATCTCATCCTCTGTTTTACCCATGATATAGATATACTTCGCATCCACTTTCTCCACAACACCCGCACGCTTGGCCTTGACACACTCCCATGCATCTCTGGCAACGATCTTCTCTATCCCTGTTCCTACCATTGGAGCCTGTGCTTTGAGAAGCGGTACAGCCTGGCGTTGCATGTTCGATCCCATCAGTGCACGGTTGGCATCGTCATGCTCCAAAAACGGAATAAGACTTGCGGCGACACCGACAACCATAGCACTTGAAAGATCCGCATACTGGCACTCTTTTGGTGATCTTTGCAGTATTTCACCATCTTTTCGAACCGTTATCAGTTCTTCGACAAACTGACCGTTTTTATCCACTTCGTTCGAAGCGGCCGCTATCGTCATCCCCTCTTCCTGTGTAGCGGTAAGGTAGACGATCTCATCGGTCACGACACCATCTTTGACCACTTTGTAAGGGGCTTCGATAAACCCGTGTTCATTGACCTTCGCATAGCAGGCAAGCGTGTTGATAAGACCGATGTTCTGACCCTCCGGTGTTTCGATCGGACAGATACGCCCGTAATGAGTCGGATGAACGTCACGCACTTCAAATCCGGCACGCTCTTTGACAAGACCACCTTCCCCAAGCGCTGAGAGTCGTCTTTTGTGTGTGATCTCAGAAAGCGGGTTGGTTTGATCCATGAACTGTGAAAGCTGACCGCTGCTGAAGAACTCCATGATAGTCGAAGTTATCATCTTCGAGTTGACAAGATCATGTGGAAGCAAATCGGCCATAGGACCGCTCATCGTCGAGAGCTTGTCCTTGATCGCTTTTTGCATCTTCACAAGACCGTTGTGCATTTCGTTACCAAGAAGCTCACCGATAGATCGGATACGTCTGTTCCCAAGGTGGTCACGGTCATCGATGTGTCCCTGACCGTTTTTGACTTTGATAACGTATTTGACCGTTTCGATGATATCTTCATGTGTGAGAACGGTAACATACTCGGGGATGTTGAGATCAAGTTTGTGATTCATCTTCATACGACCGACTTGTGTGAGGTCGTATCTCTCAGGATCGAAGAAAAGCTGATTGACAAATATCTTCGCAGCCTCTTTCGTTACCGGCTCACCGGGTCTCATAACCTTGTAGATACGAATGGCCGCAAGATCGTTCTCATCTTCGATGTCTTCTGTCTGCTTGAGCAGCTTGAGCGAATCCGCATCGGCGTTGAATGCGTTGATGATGGAGCTGTCCACACCCTCTGCAAGGTCGTTGGCGATCTTGAACTCGCTTACACCAAGCTCGATGATCTTTTTGAGTTTCGTCTCATCGAGATGTGTCATCGTGTCAAAAAGGACTTCTCCTGTTTCAGGATCGATAATAGGCTCTGCCAGATAACGATCAAGCAGGATGTCAACAGGGTATTCAACATACTCTACACCGCTCTCTTTGAGCTTTTCGGCTTTTTTGGCAGAGAGTCTTTTTCCTGCCGCAAGCAGGATGTTACCCTCTAAATCGACAAGGTCGTAGCTGAGTCTGCCTTTATAGTCCGCCACATCGAATTTCGTTACAAATCTGTCATCTTTCACCTCTATCTTCTGAATCGGATAAAATAGTTTGAGAATATCCTGCTTCGAATATCCAAGTGCGCGGAACATAATCGTTACGGGGACTTTTCTTCTTTTGTTGATTCGCATATAGAGAATATCTTTCGGGTCGTACTCAAAGTAGAGCCAGCTACCACGGTCTGGAATGATCTGACCCGTATAGATGAGTTTGTTTCCGGCAGTTGTGGATTCTTCCTCTTTA
Source organism: Helicobacteraceae bacterium (assembly GCA_027052175.1). Lineage (GTDB taxonomy): Bacteria > Campylobacterota > Campylobacteria > Campylobacterales > Sulfurimonadaceae > S012-15. The sequence continues at coordinate 9,307 of JALUFE010000052.1, forward strand.
AAAATAACACCGGGAGAGCGGTGAAGCTGGTTTACAACCACCCGCTCGACACCGTTGATAATAAACGATGTGCGATCCGTCATCAAAGGAATATCTCGAACAAAGATGCTCTGCTCTTTAATATCTTTGACACCGAGTTTCTCTTTTGTGTTTTCATCTCGTTCCCACAGAACAAGACGTGTTTTCATCCGCAGACTTACCGCATAGGTAAGACCGCGTTCCATACACTCTCTGACAGTGTATTTCGGTTTGCCGATCTCACTTCCAAGGTACTCTATAGTCAGTCGATTCTGTGCATCATGGATAGGGAAAATAGAGTGAAACACCTGTTCCACCCCACTCTTTTTTCTATCCTTACGATCCATCATAAGAAACTTGTCATAAGAGCTTTGCTGGAGTTGAAGAAGATTTGGTACTTCAATTTCCTGAGGGGTTTTTGAAAAATCTACACGAAGACGATTTCCGGAGTATAAAGTGTTTAACATAGGCAACCTCGTAAGTTAATAAGTAATAAGCAATGAGACAAAGAGAAGCTCATTCCCTAACCTTTGGCGTCCCAAAGATAGCCAGTCGTCACTGGCGAAGTGCGGTTTATACCAGGCGGTATAAACGGACAAAGGGCACTTTTGCCAGAAGAAACGGTTTCTACTTGCAAAAGGGCCCATAAACAGCCGGGCAGAACCCGGCGGAAGTAGATTAAAGCGCGATTATTTAAGCTCGACAGAAGCACCTGCTTCTTCAAGTTGTTTTTTCGCTTCTTCAGCAGTCTCTTTGTCAACACCCTCTTTGATGACGGATGGAGCAGACTCGACAGCCTCTTTCGCCTCTTTAAGTCCAAGACCGGTAAGAGCACGAACAGCTTTGATGACGTTGATTTTCTTCGCACCAGCATCAGTAAGAACAACGTCAAACTCAGTTTTTTCTTCAGCGGCGGCACCGGCATCACCGGCAACAGCGCCGGCAACAGCGACAGGTTGTGCAGATACACCAAATTTCTCTTCGAATTCTTTAACAAGCTCAGCAAGCTCGAGGACAGAAAGACCTGAAATATACTCTAATACATCTTCTTTAGTTACAGCCATATTATAGCTCCTTTTTTATTTTTTTCATTTCAAGCTGCAAATTTATGCAGCCTCTTCTTCTTTTTTCTTTCTAAGCGCATCGAGTCCAAACACAAAGTTTGTAAGCGGTGCCATCCAAGTTGCGGCAAGCATACCGAGTAGCTCTTCGCGTCCCGGAAGTTTCGCAAACGCTTCGATTTTTTCAACATCTGCAGGCTCTTTGTCGAGATAGCCGGACTTGATGACGAATTTGTCATGTTTTTTTGCGAAGTCGGAAGCGACCTTCGCAGCGGCGATAACATCATCAGACCAAACGAACAGGTTCGTATTTTTAAGCTCTACACCTTCCATTCCCGCATTTTTCAGTGCGATGGTAGCAAGGGTGTTTTTGACTACCTGTACTTTTGCATCTCTTTCGCGCGCTGCTTTACGAAGCTCTTCAAGTTCGCTTACAGTCAACCCTTTGTAATCACAAACAACGACTGCCGTCGTATTTGCGAAGTCATTGGTCAGCTGCTCGATTACTTCAGCTTTTTTCGCTTTTAGCATTGTTTCTCCTTTCTGGACCAAGAAACTTCAAGAAGGGAGACATTCTCTCAATTAAGCGGTTCTCACCGCCCCATTCTATCTCTAGTCCAAGATTCCAGATTTTCAAACAAATGAAAATCTTTACTTCGCGATCCGCAGATCGAAAAATAAAGACTTTATATCACTTCCGGCAAAAGCCGGAAATTGCTATTTTATATCCATCAACTCTGTTGTGTCGAGTTTGACAGCCGGAGACATCGTAAGGCTGAGTGCAGCGTTTTTGATGTATCTTCCTTTGGCTGAAGATGGCTTTTGTTTGTTTATAGCGGTAACGAACGCTTCAAGATTCTCTTTGATCTGATCTGCAGAGAAGCTCGCTTTGCCGATACCTGCGTGAATGTTACCCTTTTTATCAACACGGAAATTGACCTGACCGCCTTTGACGTTTTTAACGGCAGTTGCAACGTCTGGAGTGACTGTACCGGTTTTAGGGTTCGGCATCAAACCTTTTGGTCCGAGGATTCTACCTACCTGTCCGACAAGTCCCATACAATCAGGTGCGGCAACGACGATATCAAAGTCGATTTTACCCTCTTTTATATCCGCTACAAGCTCATCTGTTCCAACGATGTCCGCACCCGCTTCTTTTGCTTCATCCGCTTTTGCGCCTCTTGCAAAAACAGCGACTCTGACAGTTTTTCCCGTACCGTGTGGAAGAACTGTCGCACCGCGAACCATTTGATCTGCATGTCTTGGATCGACATTGAGATTCATCGCAACTTCAACAGTTTCATCAAATTTAGCACTTTGAAGATCTTTGACTTTTGAACTTGCTTCTTCAACGCTATACGCTTTGTCTTCGATCTTTTCTAAAAGTTGTTTATATCTTTTGCTTATTTTCTTTGCCATTTTCAAACCTTTGAATAAATATTCTGCCACTTCATTTTCCATCATAGTGGTCGATGATGTTTCAAAGAGAGTCTTAGTCGACGATCTCTACACCCATGCTTCTTGCACTGCCTTCGATCGTTTTCGCAGCAGCCTCTTTATCGTCAGTGTTGAGATCTTCGATCTTCTGCTCAACGATTTGCATGATTTGCTCTTTTGTCAACTTCCCAACTTTGTTTTTAAGTGGATTGTCACTTCCTTTTTTAATGCCTGCAGCTTTCATGATAAGTTCCGATGCCGGAGGCTGTTTCGTTACAAAAGAGAAGCTTCTGTCATTGTAAACAGTGATAACAACGGGAACTTTGAATCCCATTTTATCTTTTGTCTTTTCGTTGAACGCTTTACAGAATTCCATAATATTGACACCTCTCTGACCGAGGGCAGGACCAACCGGTGGAGCAGGGTTAGCTTTACCGGCTTCGATTTGCAACTTGATATAATCCATGACTTTTTTTGCCATTGCTTTTCCTTTGTGTTGAAGTTAAATTAGATAATTTTTTCTACTTGAGTATAAGAGATATCCACAGGTGTCGCTCTTCCAAAGATAGAAACATTAAGTTTGAGCGTACCATGTTCGAGATCGTATTCGTCAACCGTACCTGTGAAGTTCGCAAACGGACCGTCTACTATACGTACCATTTCACCTTTATCGAAGTACACTTTCGGTTTTGGAGCGGCACGATTATTCACCTTATCCAGGATCACATTGATATCCTCTTCACTCAGTGGTGTCGGCTTGTTCCCCTCCCCGATAAAACCGGAAACTTTTGGAAGTGACTGGATAAGATGCTGGATGTTCGTGTCCAGATCGATTTTCGCAAAAACATACCCGCTGTAAAGTGAACGTTCCGTAACTTTTTTCTTCCCGTCTTTGACCTCGATTACATCTTCGGTTGGAACGATAACATCGGTTATCTTATCCTGCAGCCCCATTTCATCGACAAGATTGAGAATCGCCTCTTTCACCGCTCTATCGCTTCCATAGGTCTGTATAGAGTACCACTTATGCGCCATATTTACCCCTTAACCCAAAATTGCAGAAACGATAGACGACATCACAAGATCGACAAGCGCAAGAAAAGCGGCTATCGCCGAAACGACGACGATAACACTAATATAAGCCTGTTTTACCTGAGTTTTTGTAGGAAAAATTACTTTGCTCAGCTCAACTTTCGCATCTCTAAAAACTTTTGCTATATCCATCTTATCACTTTGTATTGATCTACATTTCTTATACGAAAAGCTCATAAGCTTGCCGTATAAAAAATGTGGTGGCAGGCGAGGAGGGACTCGAACCCCCAACCATCGGATTTGGAATCCGGCGCTCTACCATTGGAGCTACTCGCCTATATATGACACAAAGAGAGAAATTATAATTTCATCTCTTTGTGTATCGTATGTTCTCTACAGAATTTGCAGTATTTTCTTATAGAA
>JALUFE010000053.1 GCA_027052175.1 Helicobacteraceae bacterium
CAAAAAAAGAAGAAAAGCCAAAACCGACCAAAAAAACGGAAAAACTTCCACCATCGAAAAACAAACCACTCATTCCTTATGAAGCAAAAAAGACAAAAGAACAAAACCTGACAAAAAAAGAGAGCAAAAAAAGCACAAATCCGCTCTATTCACTGCTTAGCGAAGACCACTCCGCCGAAGAGCAGCAGCAAAAGCAAAAAACACCCTCCTCCTCAAGTGGAGTTATGCAAAACATCAAAGAGCTCTACGGCGAAGAGTTTGGCAAACTCTCACCCGGCCAGCAGCAATACATCCTTGACAATCAAGAGATCATGCGGCGTATCACCCAACAAGTACTCAACCGTGTAGCAAGAGTCAATATCCCGCGCGATTTAAGTGTCAATACCTATAACGTCATCGAGTTCAAACTCCATCCAGACGGCAGTATGAGTGATTTCCGATTTATCAAAAAAAGCGGGGTCTATATCCTCGATGAAACGACGAAAGAGACAATCGAGTATGCCTACAGCAAATATCCGCATCCAAAAGAGACGACGCTGATTCGTTACAATGTATTTTACAACTTGGCGAGATATTGATACGCTATAGTGATTGACGCCTGGAGAAAAGAGAAAAGCATTATCAACTCCCGATCAATGACCAATATGTTATAATTCCATAAATTTCAAAAGGTGAAGCGATTGAAACATATAAAAGGGTTTAGAAGGAACTACTTCAGACTTACCGCCATTCAAGCCTACAGTGCTGCACCTATTTTACACGCTGCGCTGACCTCCTTCTCCTTTTTTACACACCAGAACTACTTAAAAGCAAACAGTGAAGAAGAGGAGGAATCCCCTCCGGATCTTCAAGAAGCTCTGCCGCTTCCACTCGCAGCAGCCCAAAAGCCCTGCCACTGCAACGCTTACTTTACACATCTTAGTAAACTAATGGTTCTTTTAAACCACTACATCCCACGATGTCCCTACTATACAACCTACTTCGCCTTTAGGCGTACCGGTGTGCACCCTCCCCTTTTTGCATAACTAATCCAAATCGACATAAAAATCAAAACAAGAAAAAAACAGAAGGATAGAACTATGCAAAAAAATTGGGTAAGCGGATTTCCCCGCATCGGAGAACAAAGAGAACTTAAAAAGGCGCTTGAAGCCTACTGGAGTGGCAAAAGCGACTTTGAGTCGGTAGAAACAACGGCAAAAACACTAAAAAAACGACACTGGAAGTATCAAAAGGAATCAGGCATCGACTATATCTCCTGCAACGACTTCAGTCTCTATGATACGATGCTCGATATGGCCGTAACACTTGGAGCGATACCACAGCGTTTTGCACATCTACAAGATGAGAAGCTCTACTTCGCGATGGCACGAGGTACACAAGATGCCGTAGCGATGGAGATGACAAAGTGGTTCAACACCAACTACCACTATATCGTCCCGGAGCTCTCACCGGCCGATAGCTACAAACTCGATGCGACAAAAATCATAAACGAGTACAAAGAGGCAAAAGAAGCGGGGATTACGCCAAAGATCAACATCATCGGACCTCTGACTTTCCTCGCACTTTCAAAAAGAGTCGATAGAGGCGATACCTTTGAACTCTATGACAAAATCCTGCCGGTTTACGCAGAGATGCTTAAAGTCATCGGCACTTTGGATGATACAGTAGTAGTGCAGATAGATGAGCCGATATTTGTTAAGGATGTCACACCAAAAGAGCTCAGCCTCATAAAACCGACTTACGAAAAGCTCTGCAATGCAGCACCCAATGTCAAAGTAGCCATCCAAACCTACTTCGAAAGTGCAGTTGAAGCTGCCAAAGTCTTTGTTCATACTCCTATCTGGGCGATAGGGCTTGATTTTGTCTATGGAGAAGAGAATCTCGAGGTGCTTGAGGAGCTTGCAAAAAGTGACAAAGTGCTTATAGCCGGTGTAATTGATGGGCGAAATATCTGGAAAAGTGATATAGAGAAGAAAAAAGAGCTGTTGGAGCAAATAGCGCAAAAGTTCCCAAAAGAGCGCATCATTGTCGCAACTTCCTGCTCACTTTTGCATGTGCCGTATACACTCAAGTATGAAGAGAAGATGAACAGCGAGATAAAGAGCTGGCTAAGCTATGCACTTGAAAAACTGGATGAGCTGAGTCTTTTAAGTAAACTCTTCTTCGATGCAAAACTAAACGAAATAGAGCAAGCACTTCTTGCATCCAACCAAGCAGCGTGCCAATCTCGAAAAAACTCGACACTTATCCACGACAAAAAGGTACAAGAACGCGTCCAAAAGATCGACAAATGGGAGCGAGCCGAGCGCTTCGAAGATCGCATCAAAGTACAACACGAAGTTCTACGCTACAAACCGCTTGCCACAACTACCATCGGCAGCTTCCCGCAAACTCAAGAAGTTCGTCAGGCAAGACGCGACTATAAGAGCGGAGCTATCACCGAGGAGCAGTACAAACAAAAGATGCGTGAGTACATCGATGAATGTGTCGCCTGCCAGGAGGAGTGCGGTCTTGAAATACTTGTGCACGGAGAGCCGGAGCGTAACGATATGGTCGAGTATTTTGGTGAACAGCTCAAAGGCTATGGTTTCAGCCAAAACGGCTGGGTGCAGAGCTACGGCAGCCGCTGTGTCAAGCCACCGTTTATCTATGGAGACATCAGCCGTCCTAAACCCATGACGGTAGAGTGGATCACTTATGCACAGAGCAAGACAGAGAAGGTCATGAAAGGGATGCTTACAGGTCCAGTCACCATCCTCAACTGGTCCTTCGTACGCGACGATATGCCTCGAAGCGAAGTCTCCAAACAGATCGCTCTCGCTATCGCAGACGAAGTCGATGACTTGCAAAAAGCGGGCATCAAGATCATTCAGGTCGATGAGGCGGCATTCAAAGAGGGGTATCCGCTCAAAAACTCAAAAATACCTGAGTATGAAAGCTGGGCGGTTCGTGACTTCAAGCTTGCTGTCTCTCCGGCATACAAACAGACACAGATCCATACCCATATGTGCTACAGCGAGTTCAACGACATCATCAAAACGATCGAAGCGATGGATGCCGATGTAATCTCCATCGAGACAGCCAGAAGCGGTAACGAACTGCTTAAAGTCTTTGCCAAATCTGACTACAAGCAGGAGGTAGGTCCTGGAGTCTATGACATCCACTCACCACGCATCCCAAGTGTTGGAGAGATCGTCACACAGATTAAACTGCTACTTGAGGTTCTGCCAAAAGAGCAACTCTGGATCAACCCTGACTGTGGTCTGAAAACCAGAAAATGGGAAGAGGTGATCCCCAGTCTGAAAAATATGGTTGAAGCGGCTAAAAAAGTCCGAGGAACGTTTCATTGAATAATCTCAATCAACAAAGGAGTTACTTGACGGTGCAGCCGGAGCTGCACCGCAAACATCCATCCAACACTCAAAACAAAAACTTGCCGATTCAGATGATTGAGTGAAGAAACGATGTATAATTGTTTCAAATCTTCACACATAAACCATATATTAGATTAATGTATATCAATAATAGCTTATAATATCATTTAAAGTTATAATATAAAGAAAAATACATTTCAATACTATTTACTATTGCAAGAGAAGAAGGGGGTACCATGCAAAAAAACGAGGTTTTAGATCATTTAAGAGCTGCGAAAACAGCTCACATAAAATGGGTCCAGAGAGCGAAACTGCTCATTAACGGATTTGAAATACAAAAAGAGGCCATACCGGTCGATTCTACAGAGTGCAAATTTGGACAATGGTTCTACTCCGATGCCCAAAAACTCAATGCACTCAGCAACAATCCGCTTGAGTGTATGTCTCAAATAGAAGCACTTCATTTCAAACTGCATGATATTTATATGCAAATATATAAAATATATTTCGACGATGCAAAGCAGGGATTTTTTT
>JALUFE010000054.1 GCA_027052175.1 Helicobacteraceae bacterium
CAAATAACCGTTTATATAACGTGAAAATCTATGTCCGGTCCCCACCGTTACACCATCGGATCGCACAGCATAATCGTTATAATCGTACTTCGAACTGTAAATAGAGAAATTACCGCTAAAGTCACTGTCGTTAAGACGTGGATTTGAGATACTAAAAGAGGCGTTTTTCGTAGTCTGAGACTTTTCGGCTTTGATACCGACGTTGATACCGCTTCCCCAAACGTTTCTGTCATTGACGGCTACACTCAAAAGAAGTCCCCCGTAACTTCCATATCCACCACCGATCTGGATATTTCCAGTAGGAGCCTCTTTGACTTTGACGATCAGATCCATACTCTTGTCATCGACACGTTTTTCTTCGATCGTAGTACCGTCAAAGTATCCAAGACGCCCCAGTGCATTACGAGAGTCTTTGAGATCTGTCAGTGAGTACATATCTCCTGGTCCAAGATAGAGCTCACGCCTGATGACCCGATCGAGTGTGCGGGTGTTTCCAGAGATGATGACATCACGGATGCGTACTTTGTTACCCGGAATAACCCGAAAAACAACCTTAACCGTATGCTTCTTTTTATCTTTTTTCAAATCCGGAATAACCTGCACATAAGCATAGGAGAGATCGGCTACTTTTGTTTTGATACGCTCTATATCTTTTCGGAAATACTTGATATTGAAAACATCGCCTATTTTGAGTTTCAGATCTTTTTTCAACTCTTTTGGATCGATAACCTCTTTGCTTTCTTGGATAACGATATCTGCAATCGCATACGGTTCTCCCTCTGATATCTGATAGCTCATCTGGGCAAGATAGCTGTCGAAATTGACACGCACAAAGGGCTCATCCACTTTTGCATCCAAAAAGCCGTGCTGCATGTAAAAATCACGAATGCGTAAAGGGTCATACTGAAGGTCTTGCAGATGCATCTTCCCGTCATTTCGCCCCCAGAACCATCCCATAAACTCATGCTCTTTATTCGCGATCACTTCATCAAACTCATCGCTATCAAGCTTTTTGACACCACTATATCGGAGTTTGTCGATAATGATCTCTTCCCCCTCATTAACGACAAACGTCACTTTGATACCACCGCTTTCAAGCTTTTTTGTTTTGATCTCGACAACACTGTCTATCTTCCCGTCTTGGGAGATTGCTTGGATGATGCGTTTTTTGGCCGCCTCAAGTTTGGACATATCGAAGAGTTCGCCTTTTTTTATCTGAACGACATTTTTAAGCACATCTTCATCGTTCTCTTTCCAGCCCTGCAGCTCCACTTTGACAATGATTGGCTTCTCTTTAAAGTGGAAAATCAGTTTGCCACTCTCATAATCGACCCAGATGTCATTGAAGTAACCCTGTTTATAGTATTTTTTCAATGCTTTATCGATCGCTTCGTCGGAAACTTCGTCTCCTTTTTCAAAAGGCAGCATATGCAGTGCCACCCCTTTGGAGATATGCACAAGCCCGTCATACTCAATAGCGTCTATTTTATAAGCGAAAAGTTCAAGCGGCAGCAGAGCAAAAAGAAAGAGAAAAACTATTTTCATCGAAATCCTAAAGATTTTTTAAAGGAGATTTTATCCTTTTGGAGGTTAATATTAAGTAAATCTGGTACAATTTGAAAAAAGATTCAAAGGTGTTCATTTGAGAGTAGCGATAGTGGGAATGGGATTGATGGGCGGCTCGCTCGCTCTGAGTCTAAAAAAATTTGAATATGTCGAAGAAATCGTCGGATGTGATCACAACGAGCTACACCAAAAAGAGGCGCTCAAACTTGGGCTTGTCAAAAAATTTGTCCCTTTTGAGGAGGTCAAACATTACGATGTAATCTTTTTGGCCATCCCGGTTGACGGGATTATCGACTCACTCAGAAGACTCACCGATGTAGATGAAGACACTACCATCATCGACCTTGGAAGTACAAAAGCCAAAATAGTCCAAAGCTGCCCGGACACAATACGCAGAAACTTCGTTGCCGCGCATCCTATGACGGGCACGGAAAATTTCGGTCCGAGTGCGGCCATAGAAGGGCTTTATGAAAACAAAGTCGTCGTCCTGTGCGATCTTGAAGCAAGCGGTGAACTGCAACAAAAGGTAGCGAAGAAAATCTTCAAATCACTCAAGATGAAAAAGTACTTTATGGGTGCACGCGAACATGACAGACACGCTGCATTCATCTCCCATATGCCCCATGCCGTGAGCTTCTCCATCGCCAATACCGTTATGAACCAGGAGGATAAAAACAACATCCTCGCTCTTGCTGCCGGCGGTTTTCGCTCTATGAGCCGCCTTGCCAAAAGCTCACCCTATATGTGGGAAGATATTTTCAGACAGAACAAAGACAACCTCATCGAAGCCATTGAACTCTTTGAAAGAGAACTCTCTATGCTCAAGAATGCCGTCAAAGAAGAAAAGTGGGAAGAAGTACATAAAATTATGGAAGACGGCAATCGCTTGTATGAAATCTGGGACTAATACCATCGCTCTTTTGCCATAGGATGACACGCTTCAAGCGTATCCTTGAGCTCCTGCTTCTGTATATGCGTGTATATCTGCGTTGTAAGTAGTGAAGCATGCCCTAGCAGCTCCTGAACAACCCGCAGATCCGCCCCTCCGCTGACAAGCGCCGTCGCATAGGAATGGCGTAGTACATGTGGAGAAACTCCAAGATACTTCTTGGTGATACCAAAAGCCGATATTCTGCTGAGCTTGCCGCCTTTGTAGTTCAGCCAGACGTACTCACTCTGTTTTGGACGCGCATCGAGATAGCCGTCGATTGCTTCGACGGCACTCCGTGCAAGAGGAACAACACGCTCCTTCTGCCCTTTGGCATGGCGTATGCGCAGCCACTCTCCATCTATATCCTCTCTTTTAAGTTCCAACGCTTCACTGATGCGTGCACCGCTGGCATACAAAAAAAGCAGCAGTGCATAGTCACGCATTCCGAGCCAGTCATCCCGTTTAACCAGTGAAAGTCCCTGCTTGAACTGCTCATACGAGAGAAACTTAGGCAAATTTTTTGGAATTTTTGCAGAATGCAGACGCTGTTTTTCAGAAACAAAACGACTCTTGTAACAGAAATCAAAAAAAGCGTTGACGGAAGAGAGTTTACGGTTGAGTGTGCGTTTGTTGTCGTAACGGGAGAGCAAAGCAAAAATGTTTTCACTCTGCAACTCTATAAGCGGCTTTCCAGCCTCTTTTTCAAGCCAAAAGAGATCGTTTTTGTATGCCTCTATGCTCTTTTTTGCCAGCGCTTTGGTAACGGTGATATACTCTAAAAAAGCTTCGAGCTCGTTACTTGGAGGCTGCATCAAGCAGTACCGCTTCATCGCCTACAAAAAAGCGGTCTTTTCCGGCATAGACATAACTCTCGTCGGAAATATCGACATCATAGACCTTATAAGCAAGCAGATCTTTTGAGAGTTTTATAAGATAGCCCTCTTTCTCCAAAGCGTAGACATGGTCATCAAGCACCTTCAACGCCAAAAAATGGGCAAATGGAAAGTGCGCTTTGGCTACTGTGTCGAGATCCGGTGAAAGTTTTACGATATCTCCCTGTTTCGTTGCGACATAAAGATATCTTCCATCCTCCGCAATGTTGCGAGCTTCGAGTTCCACTCTTTTTTGCAACGTCCCAAAAGAGAGTACCTTCGTAGCCGTTGCAACGATCAACCTGTTTTGCAAAATATCAAAATAGATCACGTTGTTGAAATACTCAGCTGCACTGACGATGATAGTTCGCAGGCGCTTTTTAAGATTTTTATTGACGATGACGATTTTCCCGTCAAGCGTCAAAAACAAAACGAGATCGTTCATAAAATAGGGATTGACGATCCGGGCATCCAAAGCGACACTCGTTGCACCTTCGAGTTTTAGCAGCAGCTCTTTACTTGCAAGATTGTAA
>JALUFE010000055.1 GCA_027052175.1 Helicobacteraceae bacterium
ACTTCGATGACGGTGACTACGGTTATGTAAGTGACAAAGAGATAAAGATCTTCGATAAAGAGGGCAAGGAGAAACAGCCTGTCTGGAAAAAACTCTCAGCCAACAAACTCTCCGCACAAAAAGAGGGATACCGCTTCTTTATGGAAAAGGAGATCTACGAACAGTCCGCCGTCATCGCCGACACGCTGCTTGGAAGAACAAGCGATGAAGATGTTGTCTTCGAAGAGCTTGAAAGTGGCTTTTTCGAGGGTATCGACGAGATCAAACTGTGCGCCTGCGGAACAAGTTACCATGCGGCGCTCGCTTCAAGCTACCTTTTCGAACGCTATGCGAAAATCCGCTCCTCTGTGGAAATAGCGAGTGAATTTCGCTATAAAGAACCACTACTGAGTAAAGACACTCTGTTTGTCGTCATCTCACAAAGCGGTGAAACCGCCGATACGCTCGAAACCCTCAAAATGGCGAAAAATGCAGGGCTGAAAACGTTGGCTATCTGCAATGTGGACAACTCTTCAATGGTGCGGCTTGCCGACAGAACACTGCTGACACGAGCGGGAATAGAAAAAGGGGTCGCCTCGACAAAAGCCTTTGCGACCCAGATGGTCGTGCTCTGGCTGCTTGCCCTCTATACAGCCAAAGAACGAAAAAGCATCGAGAACGAAGTACTCAAAGAGCATCTGCAGATTCTTCGCACACTCCCGAGTGTCGTCAGTGTCAAAGAGAGTATGCATGAGCGCATAAAACGCCTCTCGAAGCGCTATCTTCATGGACATGGTTTCTTTTTCATAGGGCGCGACATTTTCTATCCGCTCGCGCTTGAAGGTGCACTCAAACTCAAAGAGATAAGCTATCTCCATGCCGAAGGCTATCCAAGCGGAGAGATGAAACATGGTCCCATAGCCTTGGCCGACCCGGAACTCTTCACAATAGCCCTGCTATCCAAAAATCTGCTCTTTGACAAAAGCCGCTCCAATGTAGAGGAGTTAGGAGCAAGAGATGCGACTATCTGCGTTATTAGCAGTGAATCGTATGAAAAAGCGGATGATTTCATCGCCATCGAAGAGCAAAGCCATTATATGCAGGAGTTTTTCGAAATGATGGTCGCACTTCAGCTGCTTTCACTGGAGATTTCCGTGCGTCTTGGAAACGACGTCGATATGCCGAGAAACCTTGCAAAAAGTGTGACGGTAGAGTAGCGCTCCAGCCTCATAGAGCAAAGATGAAAGTCTATTTCTGCCTTCCCCGCTTGTTTTTGATATACATCACCTTGTTGTGGTTGCGCATGTCGATGTCGAACAGTCCGATAGCGCGGACGATTTCACTGAGCTTCTTGTACCCGTAATTCACCGGAGAAAAAGAGGAGTTGTTGGAGATATACTGCCCCACCTGACCAAGGTTGGACCAGCCGTCATCCTCGCGTGTCTGTTCTACGGCACGACGAAGCAATCGTACCAGCCATCTGTCCTGCTTCAGACGATTTCCCGGCTGTTTCTTTCCGTTTTTGACATTTTTCTCTTTTTCTGTCTCGACACTCTCTTCACTCTCCTCCTCATCGGCGAGTTCTTCACTCTCGACCAGCTTTTCGGTAAAGATAAACTGTGAACATGCCTTGATAAAAGGTTGAGGCGTCTTCTTCTCACCAAATCCGTACACTTTCAAACCGTCTGCGAGAATACGCATCACAAGCGGCGTAAAATCGCTGTCACTCGTCATCAATGCAAAAGCATCGATCTGTTTACTGTAAAGCAAATCCATCGCATCGATGATCATCGCCGCATCGGTCGCATTTTTTCCCGTCGTATAAGCAAACTGCTGCACGGGCACGATTGCATAGGGATGTAGCTTCTCCTCCCAGCCCGATAGCTGGGGACTTTTCCAGTTGCCGTAAGCCCTGCGGATGTTCACTACTCCGTACTTCGCCAGTTCACTGATGACACCGTCTATCGATTTTGGACTGACATTATCGCAATCGATAAGCAGTGCGATCTTTCTCTCTTTTTCCATATATACGTTCTTTTTTCTATTTCTTCAATGCAATGAAAGTTGCAAAGTTCGCCCATCGAAATATCACTTCACAATGGGCGAATCCCGCCTTTTTCGCCATAGCGACATTTTCCTCTTCGCTGTAAGGGACCAGTACGTTCTCAAGCGCTTCCCGCTTTTGCATAATCTCAAACTCACTGTATCCCTGCCTCTTTTTAAAGTCGTAGTAGAGTTCTATGAGTTCTTTGTTCAGTCGTTTGTCATGAGAGATCAGCTTTTCACTGAAGATAAAAGCACCCTCCTTTCGTAACGCATTACAAATCTTCTTGACGAGTTCCTCGCGTACGAGAGGACGGATAAACTGCAATGTATAATTACTGACAAACACATCCGCTTTTTTGTAGTCGTAACTGAGGACATCCGCCTCTTGGAGCTCTATATCCATCTTGTAGGCATTGATCTTCTTTTGTGCCTGTTCAAGCATCGCTTTGGAGTTGTCCAGTCCGATAAGAGAGGCCTTAAATGGAAGTTTTTTGTGCAGATTTATAAGCAGTGATGCAGTCGAGCTGCCAAGGTCATAAAGCCGCCCGTTCTCTGGAAGATACTGCAGCGCAAAAAACTCGGTAATACGCTGCGCCTCCTCATAAAAAGGAACACTGCGTGCGAGCATATCGTCAAAAACGGCCGCAACCTCCTCGTCGAACTCGAACTGCTTTTTTATAGGTTTGCTAAAAACCCTGTCGTTCAATTAGTTCCTGCCTATCGCATTGAGATCTTCAAAGGCTTTCTTGACACGATCTCGCATAGACTCCTGACCCGCTCGAAGCCACTTTCTCGGATCGTAGTACTTTTTGTTCGGTTTGTCTTCGCCTTCAGGGTTACCGATCTGACTTTGGAGATACTCTTTGTATTTTTCGTAGTAGTTTTTCACACCGACCCACGTCGCCCACTGCGTATCGGTGTCGATATTCATCTTGATAACGCCATAGCTGATGGCTTCTCTTATCTCTTCGAGACTTGAGCCGCTGCCGCCGTGGAAAACGAAATTGACCGGTTTTTTCTCTGTACCCAGCTTCTCCTCGATGTATTTCTGGGAGTTGTCAAGGATCTTTGGAGTCAGTACGACGTTTCCCGGTTTGTAAACGCCATGCACGTTCCCGAACGAAGCCGCAATGGTGAAGTTCGGAGAGATTTTGCTCAGTTCCTCATAGGCATACGCCACCTCCTCAGGCTGCGTATAAAGCAGTGCGTTATCGACGTTAGTATTGTCCACACCGTCCTCTTCACCGCCTGTAACACCAAGTTCTATCTCAAGGTTGATACCTACTTTGCTCATGCGCTCAAGATACTTCTTGCTTATCTCGATGTTTTCTTCAAGCGGCTCTTCGGAGAGATCAAGCATATGAGAGCTAAAAAGCGGTGTCCCTTTTGTTTTGTAGTAGCTCTCACTCGCTTCAAGCAGCGCATCGATCCACGGCAGCAGTTTTTTTGCCGCATGATCGGTATGCAGGATAACCGGCACGCCATAGGCTTCCGCCATCATATGCACATGAATAGCTCCGCTTACCGCTCCGACGATAGCGGCTCTTTGACCTTCGTTGCCAAGACCTTTGCCTGCATAATAACTCGCTCCTCCGTTACTGAACTGAATAATGACAGGAGAATTTACATCACGCGCCGCTTCAAGTACAGCGTTGATAGAGTCCGTTCCTATCACATTTACAGCCGGCAGTGCGAACTCGTTCGCCTTTGCATACTCGTATATTTTGCGTACATCATCCCCAAACACGACACCCGGTCTGACTATATCCAATACTCCGCTCATTTTCATTCCTGCTTCATTAAATTCAAAAGTAACGTAATTATACTGCAATCTTTATTATGCTAAAATTAGCTTATCAAACTCACAGGAACGATGCAATGCGACTCACTATAGATCAGTATTCCAAACACTTCAAAATGTCCAAAGAGATGATCCATTCCAAGCTCCGTGCCGGCAAACTAAACTATATCATGGACAATGGAGAAACTTATATAATCATCCCCGAGAGTGATCCCGTTGCGAAAAGACTGCTTGAGAGTACACAGTCCCGAAAAACAGAAGCAAAGAAAAACATAGCCGACTCCACACAAAAACCAAAGATAACGGTTGCTACGCTGATCGAACTGTACAAAAGAGAGAACCGCTATCTCAAAGAGCGCATAAAAGAGCTCGAAACCAAGATCGACCGTCTCATCGATGATAAGGAACAGATACTCAGAGAGGAGAGAGAACGCATAGAGAAAGTTTACGCTGCCAAAGACGAACAGCTCAAAACGATTCTTGAACTCATCAATGCCAAACTCCAAATGGAGCAGCGAAATCTCGAATCTGCACCACATGATCTTGAAGCTATAGAGACAACTCCTTCACAGCGGATCGAACTCAAAGAGTATCTCAAGTCACTCGATCTCGAACCTCATCAGCGAAAGATTATCAAAAAACGTTTTCAGACTATCAAAGGCAGTGACATACGGGTGCAGGAACAAAACGGGAAAATCTTTCTCGATTTTGGAAAATACGACTACAGCGACTTGCTGAGTCTATAAGCGAGATGTATATTTGCCGACTCAGTCGGCGAGACTCACTTCCTCGGCGATAGCCGCGATGGCGTCTGGATTGTCCATAATGTTCTGGGTAATTTTGTAAGAACAGAACTTAGGTCCGCACATAGAACAGAATTCCGCCTCTTTGAAGACATCCTGCGGAAGTGTTTCATCATGATACTCACGCGCTCTCTCACTGTCGAGGGCAAGTTCGAACTGCTTTTCCCAGTCGAAGTTGTAACGTGCATCACTCATCTCGTCATCAATGTCACGTGCACCTTTGCGTCCTCTTGCGATATCCGCAGCATGTGCGGCGATCTTGTAAGCGATGATACCTTCCCGCACATCGTCCGCATTTGGAAGACCGAGATGTTCCTTAGGAGTCACATAACAGAGCATACTCGCTCCATGCCATCCGCCTACAGCCGCACCGATCGCACTGGAGATATGATCATATCCCGCGGCGATGTCGGTAACGAGCGGCCCAAGGATATAAAACGGTGCTTCATGACACAGTTCGCGCTGAAGCTTCATATTGCGCTCGATCTGGTTGAGTGGAACGTGCCCCGGTCCTTCGATCATAACCTGGACATCTTTGTCCCACGCTTTGAGAGTGAGTTCACCGAGCACTTTAAGCTCTCCAAGCTGTGCATCGTCACTCGCATCGGCAAGACATCCCGGACGCAAACTGTCCCCAAGAGAAAGGGAGACATCGTACTTACGGCAGATATCGAGAATATCGTCAAACGCGGTATAGAAAGGATTCTCTCTGTGATAATGCATCATCCATGCCGCCATCAGACTCCCGCCGCGCGAAACAATCCCCATCTTTCGCTTCGCGACTTTTGGCATCGTTGCAAGCAAAAACCCGGCATGGATAGTAAAATAGCTCACCCCCTGTTTCGCCTGCCGCTCCAGAACTTCAAGCATCTTGTCTATTGTCAAATCCTCTATCTTGTTGCCGACATCGTGGAGTATTTGATAAATAGGAACCGTGCCTATCGGTATCTTGGAATTGGCTATGACGGCTTTTCGTATCTCGTCCAAGTCTCCACCGGTTGAGAGATCCATCGCCGTATCTGCTTTATAATGCTGAGAGACCTGAATCTTTTCAATCTCTCCTTGAATATCGCTTGCGATGGCGGATGAGCCGATATTGGCGTTGATCTTGCATCGTGCCGCAAGACCGATCGCCATCGGTTCGAGATTGGTATGATTTATATTTGCCGGAATAATCATTCGTCCTCGTGCCACTTCGCTTCGAACGAACTCGGGCTCCAGCTCTTCGATTTTTGCTACATACTCCATCTCTTCGGTTATCATACCCTGCTTCGCATAATACATCTGTGTTCTTACAGGGTCGTTTTCTCTTTTCTTTACCCATTCGGTTCTCATAATGACTCCTAAATCTTTGAGACAGTCCTTCGACTATAGTCCGTTTATGGAAATATATTCAAATAACATTAATTGCAGGTTAAATCGATTTCCTCCAAAAAGAGTCCGTCATTACATTTAAGAATTTTAAAATATTTGAAGTGTATAATTTCGTAACATTTTTTATGGTGACTAATTTTTAGGAGTCTTCTTGAGAGATATTTCTCTGATTTTACTGGCCGCCGGCACTTCCAGCCGCTTCGACACTCCTGTAAAAAAGCAGTGGCTTCGTATAGGAAACAAACCGTTGTGGCAATTCGTAGCAGATCGTTTTCTTGAGTTCGGTCTCTTTGAAAAGGTCGTTATCACCGCTGCGGAGGAAGAGAAGCGTTATATGAGCTATCATGGTGACTATACGATAGTAACCGGAGGTAACACACGTCAGGAGTCTTTGAAAAACGCCCTCGAAGAGATAAAGAGCGACTATGTCATTGTCAGCGACATTGCACGTGCTTGCATTGAAAAAGAGACTCTCTTTAAACTTATGGAACATAGCAAGAAGTGTGACGTAGTCGTTCCCTACATACCCGTAAACGATACGGTCGTCTTGAATGAACGAACTATCGACAGGACGGCTCTAAAGCGTATCCAGACTCCTCAACTCTCAAAAGTGAAAAAACTTAAAGAAGCTCTTCTAAGCGCAGAGGAATTCACCGACGAAAGCAGTGCCATCGTCGCTGCAGGCGGGAAACGCTGCTTTGTAGAAGGCTCACCAAATGCAGCGAAGATTACTTATAAAGAGGACATAACGACCCTTCCCTGCCTTCTTCCACCCTCGACTGAAATCCTCTGCGGAACGGGCTTCGACGTCCACGAATTCGATGTTACGAAAAGTTACCTGTTTCTGTGCGGAGAGAAGATCGAATGCGGTTACGGCTTCAAAGCGCACAGTGACGGTGATGTCGCCATCCATGCGCTTATCGATGCGCTTCTTGGAGCAAGCGGGATGGGGGATATCGGCGAACTTTTTCCCGATACCGACATGGCTTATGCCGGTATAGCCTCCGGGAAGCTACTGGAAAATGTTCTTAAACGTATACGCAGCTTCGGCTTCGAACTTGTCAATATCGATCTTACCATCATAGCGCAAAAGCCGAAAATCGCTCCGTATAAAGAGCGCTTTCGAAAGAATCTCGCTTCATTGTGTGCACTTGCGCCCGTAAGAGTCAACATAAAAGCGACGACGACGGAAAAGCTCGGTTTTATAGGACGTGCCGAGGGTGTTGCCGTAACGGCAAACGCCAACCTCCAATATTACAAGTGGAATAAATAGGAAAAAAAATTGAAAATACTTATTATCGAAAACGAAGTTTATCTCGCTCAAAGTATCGCTACAAAACTCACGGAACTGGGACATTTTTGTGAAACCTGTACTTCAGCCAGAGATGCACTCAAACACGACGATTTCGACGTCGTTTTGCTCTCTACAAGCCTCAACAGCAACGATCTCACTCCGGTTATCGAAAATTTTCGCGACGCTATCGTTATCCTGATGGTCTCCTACATCAGTAACGACACGGTTTCGAAACCTTTGAGTGCAGGAGCGAAAGACTACATCGTCAAACCCTTTATGATAGAAGAGCTTGTTCGCAAGATCGATCATCACAAAGATTACGAACGCCTCAAACAGTATGCGAAGATGGTCGAACGCTACTTCGAATACAGTTTTGAAGATGCAAAAGAGGAGTACGACTACGACAACCTATCTCTTCCTCTTTTCTTATGCGCCTCGGTGCAAAAAAGTGCAGATGCTTTCGCTTACCATTATGCAAAAAAACGGGGAACGCTTTTTTACTTCATAGATCTCACGGCACCCCAGGCTTTCGACGAAATCCAAAGTGTAGAAACGTCACAGATCGTCTATGCTATCAACTATCAACTCCTCAAAAAAAACGAGAAAAAGGAGCTTGAAGCCATCGTCCGAAATCGCCCCGTCATCATCTCTGTCACGGAAAAGCAGGATGAACTTCCATTTGACGTCGTCGAAATCAACAGTGAGAACTCCTTCTTCGCACAAGGTGAAATCCTCCCTATAGAGGATTATGTCAAATACATCGTCATCAACTATCAGCACAAATATCCGGATACCGAACTTTCGAAAAAACTTGGAATCAGTCGAAAAAGCCTGTGGGAAAAAAGAAAAAAATATGACATTGTCAAAAAGAAATAGAACCCTCTTCATAGACCAAGAAGCTGCAAGCGCACTTGAGCTTGTCAGCGCTGGGCTGCTCTACCCGGTCACGAAACTGATGAACAAAAGAGAGTCTGACGAGGTTTCAAAAACAGGGATGATAAAGGGAAAAACTTTCCCTTTTCCCTTTATCCTCGCGCCGGCAGGCAGACGCAATGAAGAGGTACTCAAAAGCATCCGGCCCGGCGAAGATGTGATACTGGTCGCCGAAGGGGAAAGGTTCGCTACACTCACCGTCGAGGAGGTTTTTGAAATCGACCCCGAAGAACGCCTTTTGCAGATATACGGTACAACCGACATCACCCATCCCGGCATTCAGGCTACGTTGAAACGACTCGGACGATATGCGATTGCCGGGCATTACACGCTACACAAAAACAGTGCTGAAAAAAGCAAACGGATCATAACTGAGGCAAAAGAGCTCATCGGTGCGAAACAGGTCTCGGCTCTTGTTATGGCAGCCAATCCGCTTCACAGAGCACACGAACGACTGATCCGTCAGACACTCGATACGACCGACCTTGTCGTAATCTTCCTGCTCAAGCCTTACAACGAACAAAATCTCGAATACACTCTGCGCTACGAGACGCTCAAATACTTTTTGGAAAATTTCCTGCCCAAAAACAAAGCTGTTATCGTTCCATTGGAGAACAGCTATATCTTCGCCGGATACAACGAAATCATCCTCGATGCGATCGTTGCAAAAAACTACGGATGCGACCGCCTCGTAATCGGACGTAACCACGCAGGTCTTGGGATGTTTTACGACTGCAACTCCAACAAATCCATCATCGACCGTCTTGTCGGCATCGACATCGAAATAGAGATAGCAAGCGAGTATGTCTACTGCGACAAGTGCCGCACGTTAGTGAGCACCAACACCTGCCCGCATGGACAGCATCACCATATCTCCTACAAAGCCGACTCCATCAGAGAGCTCCTTGAGCTCGGTATTCTTCCGCCGGCTGTTTTGATGCGCAAGGAGCTCTCAAGCTACATTCTCTCCAAACTCTATCCCAACCGTTTCAAGAATCTCGAAAAGCTTTATTATGACGTTCTGCCGGTGGGCGGCTTGCTGCAGGAGCATACGGAACAGGACTTCTATATGGAGCTTATGAAGCTCTATCAAACAACTTCTCTGACATAGGTGCTTATATGAATTTCAACTGGTTTTTCCTAACTCTCGGATACAGCGGAACGGTGAACAAAGCTCCCGGCACGGTCGGCAGTTTCGTAGCGATGCTGATAGCTGTTCCCATCATACTCACAATGGACAACTACACTCTTTTTCTTGGAGCCATAGTCATCACCCTTTTAGGCATCGATGCGGTGAACAAATATGAAGCCGAAGGCGGAGAACATGACAACAAGCATATTGTCATAGACGAACTGGCAGGAATGTGGATAGCTTTAAGCATCGCACCGGCATACGCCGTTGATGATATCTGGGATCTTCAAAACGGCTTTTTGATACAAACCCTGCTCTCCTTTTTGCTTTTTCGCTATTTCGACATAACCAAACCTTCGATCATCGGCAGACTCGACAGAGAAGCCAAAGGAGGGATCGGTGTAATGCTCGATGATGTCGTTGCGGGATTTGCAGCCGGCATCTCTTCAGCCGTACTTTGGCAGGGATGGCTGCAGATCAAGCCTTTGATCGGCTAAGAAGTTTCACTTTTACCTCATCTTCATGATAGAGGGACATTGCCGGCAACGCGAGCTCCAATCCGTTCTCCTTGATGATACGCATAACGTTGAAGATCACCTCGTCTTTGATCATCGCCCATTTTTTCCATTCCGTCGTAACCGTAAAACAGTATATCATTATCTCGATACGACCATCCGCCAGCTCGTCGATAGTGACAAGCTGCAGATTTTTGATGCCGAGTGCATCGTTTTGTGAAACGAGTTTCGCCGTGTGAAAAAGCCCTTCGATTTTCGTTTTATCGTTCTCTTTCGCTATATCTTTATGAGAGGCAAGAAACGCTTTGATGTCGTCGATGGCTTTTTGCAAACTCTCTCTGTCGGAATCACAGCGCACCCCGATGTTGAATTTGATACGGCGCCCTATTTTACGTTTGTTCCAGTTTTTTATAGCTTCGTTTGCCAGCTTGAAATTCGGTACAGAAATGAGCGCATTGTCAAATGTACGAATCGTCGTTACGCGAAGTCCAATCTCTACAACCACCCCCTCGATCTCGTCAACAACAATCCAGTCACCCTGTGAAAACGTATCACTCATCAAAATCGAAAGCGTACCGAAAAAATTTGCCAAAGAGTCCTTTGCGGCGAGTGCGATAGCAAAACCACCTATACCAAGACCGGAAAGAATTGCGGTGAGATTGACACCTGCTTGATGCAAAATGACAAGAAGCGTCGTCAGCAGTAAAATGAAATTCACTATTTTGATACCTATGTTGATCAACTCGCTTTTCACGGCTGTTTCTCTGTTCGCCATCGAAGCTATCTTCGCTGCAGCGATGATATTGAGCACCTTGTAGATCATCCACATGATCAAAAGTGTGTACAACATATCAAAAAGCGAACTCAAAATCTTTGTTCTGCTGAAATCGTTGTATATATAAAAGATCAGGTTGACACCTAAAAATGCCGTAAGAATCGTAACGGGACCTTTGAGTTCGGCGATAATGTTTTTAATCACCCGGCTTCGGATATTGAGATTTTCGAAAATTCTTGTAAAAAGCTTCAATGCAAAAACTTTAAAAAGATACATCGCCAAAACAACAAACAGTATGAGAATGATTTTAACGAGACTGAGATTGACTTTTTCCAAAATCGGTTCTACAGACTTCGCGAATGCAGTATGATTGATAAAAAGAACAGGACGGATAAGTCCATACCGATAATATTTGTTGAGTCGGTACATTTTCCGTTCATTCTCGGCTATTGTTTTGAGCAGATCGGCATTAATATCCAAAATGGCATAATATTCCCGGATTCGCTGCTTCATATCTTGTATAACGGGAGAATCGCCTTTTATTGCCAAATAGCGCTTGTAATTAGCATTCGTAAACTTTCCGATCTCCTGCTGATTTTCGACAAATGCCTTGTTGACATAGGTATCGAATTTGTTGAAAGTAGGCAGATCGAGCGCTTCGAGAATTCCTTGAAACATTTTATACTGACTTCTAAGCACACGATAAGAGCATACGAGCACTTTGTCACGTATAACCGCATTTGTATTGCCCCGGCGTCTGTTTATAGTAATGATCTTTTGAAGTTTATATATTTTCGACTCGTAAGGATCACCATAGCTTAAATATTTTGTCTTGTTTGCAAGCACCTCTTCAAGTTTTTCTTCAAAAAGCCGCTCTTTCTCCTCCAGAATTTTCTCTATCTCCTCATCGGAGATATTCGCATCGTTGAGTTTGAGTGTGAGTTCTATCTGCTTGTCTATAAAAGGTCCATAGTGCACTGTTTTTGCATAGACAAAAAAAGGAATCACAACCACCAACAAAAAACGCAAGAGCATCATATTCCCTCATGTATCATCGCATCGGCCACTTTCTTGAAACTTGCAATATTGGCGCCGTCTATGTAGTTGCCGGCGACACCGTAATCTTTAGCCGTAAGCGCCACCCTTTTACAGATTTGCCGCATGGTCTCTCTGAGTTTTTCATCCACTTTGGCGTAACCCCAACGTGCCATCGCCGCATTTTGACTCATTTCGAACTCACTTACGGCAACTCCTCCCGCATTGGCCGCTTTGGCAGGAGCAAAACAGATATCGTTGGATAAAAAGGCGTTTATCGCTTCGGGAGTACACGGCATATTTGCCCCCTCACTCACGCTTACAACACCGTTTTGTATGAGATTTTGCGCATCGATCTCCGTGAGTTCGTTTTGCGTCGCACACGGAAATGCTGCATAACAGGGCACTTCCCATACCGCATGACCGCCATCGGGATACTCATCAACCGGCGTATACTCGGCTTCAGGATGATACTTGATATACTCCTCGAGCGAAGCGCGTCGTATCTCTTTGATCTCTTTAAGCAGCTTCAAATCAAGTCCACGCCTGTCATAGATACTGCCGCGCGAGTCACTGCACGTAACGGGTACGGCTCCGACATCGAAAAGTTTCTCTATCGTATGTAGCGCGACGTTTCCCGCTCCGCTGACACAACAGACTTTTCCCGCAAGAGGCTCTTTGTTTTCAAGCTCAAGCATCGCTTCGGTAAAGTAAACAACTCCATACCCCGTCGCCTCCGGACGCATCAGAGAACCTCCGAACATAAAGGGTTTGCCCGTCAGTACTCCCTCATACTTCGAAGTTATCTTCTTATACTCCCCAAACAGGTAACCAATCTCTCTGCTGCCTACACCGATATCCCCTGCCGGTACATCCACGCGTGGCCCAATGTATTTGTGCAGTTCTGTCATGAAAGCCGAACAGAATTTCATTACCTCGAAGTTACTCTTTCCTTTTGGATCGAAGTCGCTGCCTCCTTTCGCTCCACCTATAGGCAGCCCCGTAAGCGCATTTTTGAAAATCTGCTCAAATCCCAAAAATTTCAAGACTCCCTCGTTGACGGTAGGATGAAATCGAAGTCCCCCTTTGTATGGACCAAGCGCATTGTTGAACTGCACTCTGAATCCCGTGTTGATCTCTATCTCGTTTGTATCGTTGAGCCATGCAACTTTGAACTTCACTATGCGGTCCGGTACGACAAGACGCTCCAAAATGGCATGCCGCCTGTAGATATCGTCCGATTCCAAAAGTGGCTTGATGGAACGCAAAACCTCTTCCATCGCCTGATAAAATATAAAATCCTCTTCGCATGTGCGTTTTTCGAATTTACGTATCTCCTGCTCTATAATACCCATATTTTTCCTTATTTCACACAATAGTATCAAATTATACACTATTTTGTCCAACTCACTTCTCCAGCGCTGAATATCTGATTTTTTTTGTTCTTTTCACTATTTTTAACCTGAAATTAATCATTGGTTATAGTATAATAG
>JALUFE010000056.1 GCA_027052175.1 Helicobacteraceae bacterium
GCTATAATCTATCAACTAATTTTTTTATTCTCAAGGGTAGAAGTGAGCAGATACAAAGAGATAGCGGACTTTTTGGTACGGTTTTTGGATAACGAGGTCAAGAAGACGGGGCTTTCACATGCCGTTGTGGGGCTAAGCGGAGGGATCGACAGTGCCGTAGTCGCCGTGCTTGCACAGAAAGCCTTTGGGGATGATCTGCTTTGTATCAAGATGCCTTCACACTACTCTTCACAAAGTTCGCTTGATGATGCGGATGAGTTGTGCGAAAAGTTCGCTCTTCGAAATGAAACGCTCTCTATAGAGCCGATGCTTCGTTCATATGAAGCACAGCACCCTGATATGGACAACCTTAGACGAGGCAACTTGAGCGCACGCCTTCGTATGGCGACGCTGTTTGATATCTCCGCGCGTGAAGCGGCGCTGGTGCTTGGGACAAGTAACAAAAGTGAGCTGATGCTTGGATACGGCACGCTCTATGGTGATCTTGCCAGCGCGGTCAATCCACTTGGCGATCTTTACAAAAGTGAGGTGTTCGAGCTTGCGGCGTATCTCGGTGTGCCGCGTAGCATCATCTCCAAACCCCCTTCGGCCGATCTTTGGAGCGGGCAGAGCGATGAGGCCGATCTTGGGTACAGTTACGCAGAGTTGGACTTTGCGTTGCAGCTTTATGTCGAAGAGCGCTTGAGTGACGAGGCGATTTTGGCAAGAGGGGTTGACAAAGCACTCCTTTCTATGATAAAAAGCAGAATATATAAAAATCAGTTCAAAAGAAAGATGCCGGTTATAGCCAAGCTGACTTCACGAACGATCAACCACGATTTCAACTATCCCAGAGATATAGGATTATAATATGGAAATACCTTTTCACAAATATGTAAGCGAACTTGCCGAACACTCTAATGTCAGCGATGTACTCGATGGAGAAGATATAGATCAGACAGGGCTCCTTGAAGAGGAATTTGCAGCATATGTAGGCAGTGAATATGCGCTCTCTACGGCAAGCGGTACGGCCTCACTGCATTTGGCGATGCTTGCGCTCGATCTCAAGCGTGGTGACAAAGTGGTCTGCAGCGTGAATACACATCCTGCCGTGCCGGAAGTGGTGCGTCACTTCGATGCGGAGCCGCTTTTTATAGATATTGACGAGGAGAACTTTCATCTTGATCTTGACAAGCTACAGGCTTATCTTGATGAAAATGCCAGTAAAAAGCTCAAGGCGGTCATCGTTACACTTCTTGGCGGAGCCAATCTCGACCTGCCGCGTCTGTACAAGATGGCACAAGAGCAGGATATCAAAGTCGTCATCGATGCCTCCGAAGCGCTTGGCAGCAGTTTCGAAGGTGAGAAGATCGGCTCAATCTATGCGGATATCACATGTTTCGATTTTTCTCCGCATCTCAAAGAGAATGTGTGCAGCGGCGGTATGCTTGTAACGGATGAGGAGGAGATATATGAGCGCGCGCGTCTGCTTGCAAATCACGGGATCAAAAAAGAGGATAATCCGCTTGCATATATCTACGATGTTGTCGATATTGGCAATGATTATCGCCTGAGCAGACTGGATGCAGCTTACATAAGAGCAGGGTTGAAACGTATCGATGCGAACATTCAAAGACAGCAGGAGATTGCCGCTATTTACAACGAAGAACTTGCGGATGTCGATCACGTCGAACTGCCCAAGATAGACGACATAGACTTCAGCTACAATCTTTATATGATCAAGATAGACAAAAACCGTGACTCTTTTGCGCTTGATATGCTCAAAGAGGGTGTGCATACGGGACTGCACTATATTCCTTTGCATCTTTTGAGCTACTACAAATCCAAATACGAGCTGCGCGTGAACGATTTCCCAAAAGCACTTCGTTACTATCAGCAGATTCTTTCACTCCCTATCTATCCGGCGATGAGTGATGCAGAGGTGCGTTATGTTTGCGATATCATCAAAAAAGTAGCAAAAACAAAAGTGTGAAACGGCGTTTTGTCCTCTGGATCGAGGGGTATTTCTATGCTCCTGCTTTTTTTGAGCGTTTTCTCTCTTTCTTACTGTTTCCTGTAAGTGCTGTGTATTGTGCGGTCGTTTATTTGAAGTACAGGTTTGTAAAGCCGCGAGAAGCGGGCATCAAAGTTGTCAGTGTCGGTAATCTTACTGTAGGCGGGAGCGGCAAGACACCGCTTGTAACAGCCATTGCACGGCACTTTGAAGAGGTAGCGGTCGTGCTGCGCGGCTATGGTAGAAAGAGCAGGGGGCTTAGGGTTGTCAAAAACAGAGGAAAGCTTCTTTGTGATGTCGACGAGTGTGGTGACGAGGCTATGGTTTATGCAACGAAGCTCGAAAAGAGCATCATCATCGTCAGTGAAGATAGATGGGCAGGGATACACAAGGCAAAAGCGCTTGGAGCAAATTTTGTTATACTCGATGACGGCTATTCCAAGCATTATATCAAAAAACTCGATCTGCTTATAGAGGTACCCACGCCGAATACCTTTTGCTTACCAAGCGGACCGTTCCGAGAAAAACTCTGGAGAGGAAAAAAAGCGGTCGTATTGCGGGAAGAGAGAGATTTTTGGCGACATACTACACTGCGAAATGCGGCAAACAAGATGGTTCTAGTCACTGCCATAGCACGTCCCGAGCGTCTTGAAAAATATCTGCCAAAGGGTGTAGTTTCCAAGTACTATTTTGAAGATCATCATGATTTTACGAAAGAGGAAGTCGCGGCAATTTTTGAAAAAGAGCATCCTGATTCTCTGCTTGTAACGCTTAAAGATTATGTCAAACTTGAACGCTTCGGTTATCCTCTTTCGCTACTTGATCTGGACATAGAGATTTCTCCAAAAATTATCGAGACAATCGGTAAATATATTGAAGGTAGCGATAAAAGAGGGTAAAATTACAAAAACGAAATGAGGATGCAAATTGCAAAAAAAGATAGAGATAGTCAAAACACTCCTTGATGCCATTCCGTTTATAAAGGAATTCAATAAAGAGATCGTCGTTATCAAATATGGCGGCAGTGCACAGACTTCACCGGAATTGAAAGAGAAATTTGCAGAAGATATTTTGCTGATGTATCTCGTCGGTATTCGCCCGGTTATAGTGCATGGAGGTGGTAAGAAGATTACCGACATGCTTCGTGAACTCGGTATCGATACGAAATTTATCGATGGACAGCGTGTGACGACGAAAGAGGAAATGCGCATCGTCGAAATGATTTTAAGTGGTGAGATCAACAAAGAGATCGTCTCGCTTCTGAATACCCACGATGCAAAAGCTATAGGGATTAGCGGTAAAGATGCACACTTTATCAAAGCTGAGCCGAGAGATATGCACAAATGGGGCTATACCGGTCGCATTACCGATATTAAAGCGGGAGTGGTTCACAATCTTATCAAAGACCATTTCATCCCCGTTATCGCACCAATTGCTGCGGGTGAAGAGATGGGACATCCGGGATATAACATCAACGCTGATTTATGTGCTTCCAAAGTCGCTGCAGCCTTGGGTGCGAACAAGATCATTTTTTTAACCGACACACCGGGGGTGCTTGATGGAAACAAAGAACTTATAAGTACTTTAACCGAGGATTTTGCCAAAGAGCTTATAGATGACGGTACGATTCATGGCGGGATGATACCCAAAATCGCAGCCTGTATGGAAGCGCTCGAAGGCGGTGTAACGAAGGCGCACATCATCGATGGACGCATCGAACACTCTTTGTTACTGGAGCTCTTTACAAGCGAAGGAATCGGAACGCAGATTATTAGATAAATTTTAAAAATTATATTTGCCAAGAATGATTGAAGAGATTTTAGAAGAATTTTCTATAATCACTACTTTGTTTGCGAAGAGGCAATAGGCG
>JALUFE010000057.1 GCA_027052175.1 Helicobacteraceae bacterium
TGCCGAAGATGCATTGATAGAAAACGGTATTCAGAATCCTTGCATCAAGATTTCCTCACACAAGAATATTTTACAAATCAGAGATAACGCAGGAGGAATACCTCAGGAAATAATGGATAAGATCTTTGATCCATATTTCTCTACTAAAAATCTAAATGGTACGGGATTGGGTCTTTATATGAGCAAGATTATAGTAGAAGAACATTGCAAAGGTAAACTTAGTGTTTCAAATGATAAAGAGGGTGCAGTATTTACGATAGAATTGCCAAAGAATTTTTGATTCTTTTGTGAGATTCTATTATGAAAGCGCTTCCACTCTTTTAGCAAGCTGCTCGGGAAGCAGTCCGAGTGACTCTTCGACAAGCTTTGTGTTGCCGTGTGTTATGAAATGATCGGGATATTCGAAGCTGACGAGACGAACATTGTCGATACAGGATTCTTCCAAAAACTCCAAAAGCGCACTACTTACTCCACCTTTTTTGGCGCTGTCACTGAAGATGAACCACTGGGTATGTTTGGCAGCAAGTGTTGTGAGCATATCTCCATCAAGTGGCTTGACAAATCGCAGATCGAGAATGGCGACTTTCTCTTCCATAAGGAGGGATGTTTGGTATGCTCGCCCGACACCGTTGCCGTACCCTATAAAGAGGATGTTGCTTTGTGCCTCTTGAAGCAGCTGGCTTTTGCCAAGTTCAAACGGCGCGGACTCAGGCAGATCACCGCAGTCGAGAAAGCTGCCTCGTGGATAGCGAAGCGAGCAGGTGTGTGCATATTTGTGTGCAAAGCCCATTGCCTGATGAAAGCTCTTTTCGTCTCTTGGGGCAAAAAGCGTCATATTTGGAATGGCACGGAGAAAACTGATGTCAAAAGCCCCCTGATGCGTCTCTCCGTCTTCGCCGACAATCCCCGCCCGATCACATGCAAAGACGACGGGTAAATCCATGATGCAGGTATCATGAATGACTTGATCGTAGGCCCGCTGCAAAAACGTAGAATAGATCGCTACAAACGGTTTGAAGCCCTCTTTGGCCATAGCAGCCATGGATGTGACGGCATGCTGCTCGGCGATGGCGACATCCCAGAAGCGATCGGGATAGGTTTTCATAAGTGTACTCAGACCCGTTCCGCTTGGCATCGCAGCTGTAACTCCGACGACTTTCTCATCCATTTTGGCAAGATGCATAAGAGATTCGGTAAAAATTTGTGTGGCACTTTTTGCGCTGCTTTTTTTTGCGCTCTGCCCGCTTGAGAGGTCAAAAGGGCCGACACCATGCCATTTTTCCTCTTTTCCCTCGGCTATTTCGTAACCTTTGCCTTTGATCGTTTGTGCATGGACGATGACAGGACGATTCAGTTCTCTGGCAAGCTGGAGCGTTTCGATAAGTTTGGCAAGATTGTGTCCGTCGACCGGACCGATGTAATCGATCCCCATCTCTTCAAAGAGGATGCCTGGGGTGACCAACTTGAGAGACTCTTCGACTCTTTTTGCGATATACTTGGCGCTTTCACCGAAATTTTCAACAAAGCTCTCGGTCGCTTTTTTGAATTTCTGATAGGTGCTGCTTGCCATAGCGGAGCTGAGAATCCGACTCACGGCACCTATGGGTTTGGCTATGCTCATTTCGTTGTCGTTAAGTATGATAACCATCGGGTATTTGCGTTCACCCAGCTCGTTGAGCGCCTCATAGACCATACCAGCCGTCATCGCACCGTCGCCTATCATAACGACCGGAATGCGGGAGTTTTGCTGTTTTTTCAGTGCGATCGCTTTAGCGGCACCCACTCCCAAAGAGATTGAGGTGGAGCTATGGCCCGCTACGAAGTAATCATGCTCACTCTCACCCGGTTTCGTATAGCCGCTTATGCCTCCGTAGCGGCGCAGTGTCTCAAACTCTTTCCATCTGCCGGTGATAAGCTTGTGTGCATAAGCCTGATGAGACACATCGAAAATGAAAGGGTCTTTGCTGCTGTCAAAGACATAATGCATTGCAACGATCAGTTCGGTCGCTCCAAGCGTGGAGCTTAGATGACCGCCGTTCTTGCTGACAACTTCGAGAATACGTTTTCGTATATCTTTGCATAGTTGTTCGAGTTCTTCTATGCTTTTGCCTTTGATGTCGATTTTTTCATTTTGTAACGTTTTATTCACTCAGTATCACCTTCTTGACCCGCTCGAACCTCTTTGGTATCTGCGCGTCTATATTTTCTATGTCGCTGATGGCTATGACGCCGCCTTCATTCACTGCCGCATCGGCTACGACTTTTACATTTTTTAGATTAGAAAATTTCTGGGAGAGATATGTAAAATCTTTCGGATTGATTTTCAGTGTTATTTCCGAAGCGCTTTTGAGCTCTTCTATAAGGGAAGAGGCGAGTGCTTCAGCCACTTGGGACGACTTTTCACTCAGCTCGATATTTACAACCTCTTTGGCGATATCGATCGCGGCGGGAATGAGTTCTTTTTTGAGTTTTTCCAGAGAGGAATCATATTCGTTAGCTTTGGATTCAAGTTTGGATATAGATTCTGCAAAAAGATTTAAAGTTTTGTTATAACGTTCCTCACACTCTTTTACAGCTTCCTCCTTTCCTTTTGCAACCCCTTCTGCCAGGGCGCTCTCTTTGATCTGTTCGAGTTCTTGTTTGTGATCCTCTTGCATCTTTTCAAGCTTCATTTGCAGTTTGATAAAGTTTGAACTCATTTCATCGGTTTTTTTCAGCAAAGATTCAATAATGGAGTCTTTCGAGCTTGAGGACGTTTTTTGTTGTGTCTCGTCGGCAGATTTATCGGCAGGAGCCGAAGATGTCGTCTCTTGGGAAAGTTTTTCCTCTTTCTCATTCGCTTTGGGCTTCTTTTTTTGTCCGCTTCCGATAGCGAGTACCTTGAAGTTGTATTGATCAACGTTGTGTCTTGAAATTTTTTCTCCCGATATAACTTCAGCCATTGTTCTACTCTACCATTTCGTCTGTGGAACCCATCTGAATCGTTCCCGCTTCCGCAAGTTGGTTTACGACTTCGACGATGCGGCGCTGTGCCGCTTCGACATCTTTCATCTTCACCGGACCCATAAACTGCATCTCTTCCAAGAAGGCATCCTTCGCGCGTTCACTCATAGCGCTGAAAAATTTCTCTTTAAGCTCTTCGGGAGCGGATTTGAGTGCGAGCATGAGGTCTGCCTTGTCGATCGCTTTGAGTATCTCTATAATCGCGTTTTTATCGAGCATGACAATGTCTTCGAAAGTGAACATCATCTCTTTGATTTGCTGTGCAAGCTCTTCATCCACCTGTTCGATTTGCGAGAGTGTTGCTTTGGCCGCTGTGGCACCGAGACGGTTGAATACATCCGCAACGGCTCGCGGGCCGCCCACTTCCACTTTGTACGAAGCGAGGCTTTCGAGTTTGCTTTCAAGAACTGCGGAGACACGTTTGATGACCGATGGTGAGATGTCGCCGAGTTTTGCCATTCTCATCGCTACTTCGCTGCGCAGTTCGTCCGGAAAATATTGTAAAGTTTCCGCCGCTTCGGTTGGTTCCATATGTGCGAGGATAAGTGCGATGGTTTGAGGATGTTCGTTGACGATAAAATCCGCAAGCTGCTGTGGCTTGATTTTGGAGAGATAGGCGAAATTTTGCTGGTTTTGCATAGATTTTGAAAGTTTTTCAAGTACCTTTTTTGCCTCTTCCGGTCCGAGCGTACGATAAAGCAACTCTCTTGCATATTCCAAACCGCCGCTTGTGATGAATTGACCGGACTGGAAGATGGCGTAAAACTCTTCAAGTACTGCACTCGCAACCGCTTTTTCTACCGTTTTGTTGGCGGCGATGTACTTTGAGATTTCGGTGATGGCTTCTATATCCATATTGGTAAATATCGCACTTGTCGCCTCTTCTCCAAGCTGCATAAGGAGGATCGCGATTTTTTCCGCCATTCCCATTTCATCAAAATGTGCCTGCTGTGCGGGTGAAAGATTCATAATTTAGCCTTTGCTTCCTATATCTTTGGTGTTTTCTTGCTCTTCACCGAGAAGTGCCTGCAGAAGACCGGCAATCTCTTCAGGATTTTCTTCTACCATCGAGCGTACTTTTTCAAGGAGAACTTCATATTTGAGATCATCTTCGTTGAAATTTTCGGAAACGCCGAGCTGTTCCTCAACCTTTTTACGCATTTGTTGTACTTTTTCCACGAGATCTTCATCCTCTTCCTCTTCAAGATTGAGTACCGGTTTTTCGATATCCTCCTCCTCTTTCGTCACTTCGAGCATCTTTTCGGCAAACGGAGTGATGACCTTTTTGTAAAGAATCAGCAGAAGAAGCAGGACGAGAATGTACTTCAAGACCCCGGAAAAAGGTGCTAAGTATTTTTGTGTCAATGTCATGACCATACCCAGTTTCTGATTAGTCGGATTTTGGATGTTTCGCTTGAACTGGAGATTTTGAACGCTTACTTCGTCACCACGTGCAGGATCGATACCGATGGCGCGGCTTACGAGAGACTGGAGCGCTTCAAGATCGCTTGGACTTAGAGGCACATACTCCATTTGGCCTGTCGGGTTTCCCTTTTTGTCGAGCTTTTCTTTGTATTTGCCGTCTACGAGTACCGCTGCGGTGATGCGTTTCAGTTTGGCAAATTCCCCTTTGACGACAGAGACGGTTTTGCCGACCTCGTAGTTCGTCGTACCTGAGTTTTTTTCATATTTTTCTTTTGTACGATTCTCTTTGAGTCCCTGGACCGGCCCTATGTTGCTCACTGTTCCCGGAACGCCTCCGACCTCTTTTGGAGCAAAGCCCTCTTTTTTTTCTTCGAGAGTCTGCTCGCTGCGAACGACATTCTCCGGATCGTACTTTTCGCTTGTAACGTT
Organism: Helicobacteraceae bacterium; assembly: GCA_027052175.1. Classification (GTDB taxonomy): domain Bacteria; phylum Campylobacterota; class Campylobacteria; order Campylobacterales; family Sulfurimonadaceae; genus S012-15. Next base: position 4,858 of record JALUFE010000057.1, read on the forward strand.
TTTGATGGAGAAATCATAATCAACACTTACCTGTGCGACGACCTTGTCTTTGCCGCCGACAAACGGTGCGATCACTTCGACGATCTTTCGCTGGAGTTTCTTCTCCTCCTTGTTTTTGAAACGCTGCTGTGCGATGGAGAGTTCGCTCATGCGGGCTTCTTCGTCGTTGTCTCCAAGCGTTTCACCTTCGCTATCTATAAGGGTGACGTTTTCGCTCTTGAGACGGGGGACGGCAGCGGCTACAAGGTTTTTGATACCGCGTATCTGCTTGGGAGAGAGTTTTCTACCCTCTTTGAGTTTTATCATTACCGAAGCGGTGGGATCGATTTGTTTGGAGATAAAGAGTGACTCTTTAGGGATAGCGAGACTCACGCTTGCATTTTCTATGGGGTCGAGTGCGGAGATGGTACGGGAAAGTTCTCCTTCGAGTGCCCGCTGGTATTTAACGTTCTGATCGAACTTCGTCGCCCCGAACTCCTGTTTGTCAAAAAGTTCAAAGCCTACGCCTTTGTCTTTTGGAATCCCTTGTGCGGCAATGGCTATACGCTCTTTGTACACAATCTCTTTTGGGACTTTGATCGTGTTGTTGTCACCAATTTTGTATGGGATCCCTTTTTTGTCAAGCTCCTCGATGACTTTGGCCGCATCGGCACTTGAGAGTGATTCGAAAAGAACGCCATATCCATCTTTGACTCCGGCATTGCCCGTATAAACGACAAGAAAGAACAAAAAAGCGACTATCCCCACTACCGCTGCAGCGATGATGATCTTTTGCTGTTTGCTTAATTTGTCATAGAGTGTCGCTAACTGGGTAAAAAGTGCCTTGAAATCCATCCACCGTCCAAAAAATTATATAAGTTTTCCCAACTCTTCAAACAATCTGTCGTTTTGTTCCGCCGTTCCGACAGTGATTCTGATCGCATTGAGATTGTAGCTGTTTAAATCTCGTACAATTATACCTTTTTTGAGTAGGCTGTCAGAAATTTTCGAAGAGTTTTGGTTCTTTTTCAGCATCAACGTAACAAAATTTGTATAACTTGGAATTATCTCTATTCCATTCTTTGCGGCAAATTCTTCATAACGATGCATCTGCTCGAAATTTTTTTCTATACTCATCCGTACAAACGCTCCATCTTCAAGTGCAGCTTCGGCCGCTGCAAGCGAGAGAGTCGTGACGTTAAAAGGCGGACGGAGTTTGTAAAGGGCTTCTATGATCTGTTTTGAGGCGATTCCGTATCCTACGCGCATGCCGCCAAGACCGTACGCTTTGGAAAATGTTCCAAGATAAAGAACGTTGTCGAAGCGTTCGCAAAGCTCTTTGGGAGTGATCTGTTTTGCCGTATCTTTCCAAGCCGCATACTCCATATAGGCACCGTCGACAACGACAAGCGTATTTTCATCTATCTTCTCCAAAAATGTCATCAAAGCATCATGATCTATCGCATCACCTGTGGGATTGTTGGGTGTGCACAGGAAGATCACAGCAGGTCTGTGCTTCTGATAGAGGGTATAGAACTCATCGAGGTCATGCTCTCTTGAAGAGGTGCGGATCACTTCCGTGCCGACATGTTTTGCATATATCTCATACATTGCAAAGGTCACGTTGTTGATCAGAATGGCGTTATCGCGGTTCGCTTTGGCATGAATGGCGAACTCTATTATCTGATCGCTGCCGCTGCCGATGATGATGCTCCGGCTTGGAACGTCGAAGTGTTTGGAAAGAGCATTTTTAAGTGCGAACATACTGTCATCAGGATACATGTACATATCCTGTACACGCTTACTGACTGCTTCTTGCACTTTGGGACTCACACCGTAAGGGTTTTCGTTCGAAGCAAGTTTGACGATATCTTCGCTCTCGATGCCAAACTCACGTACAACCAGCTCTATAGGTTTTCCGGCTTCATAGGTTTTGATGTTTTTCAGATTTTCATTGAACTCCACGTTCTATCCTCTCTTTTGGGCTGAGTTTGCTTTTCTTTTCGACATTGTGCATCGCGATGTAGGGTGAGATGGCGATAAAAGCGATCATGACAATAAAAAAGATCAGGTAGATACTCAGAGCCTTTTTGCTCTTTTTTTCTTTTTCTTCCATCAGTTTTCTCCTTTGACATAGCTTCCAAGCCAAGTGATTTCGTCAATGTGCTTCTTGATCACTTCCTTTACGTTTGCATCGTCGATATGCCCGTAGAAATCGATGAAAAACCAGTATCCAAATCCGTCTTTGTCCCGAGATGGTCGGGATTCGATTTTACTGAGATTGATCTCTGCTTTGTCGAAGTCACTGAGAAAGTGTACAAGACTTCCCGCTTCGTTGGCATCTTTGAGTTTGGCGAGGATGCTTGTCTTGTCCTCGCCGCTTGGGGCGTTTTTGAAGTCGCTCAAGATAACGAATCGAGTCATATTGTCATGGGTGTCTTCGATATTTTCAAAAAGTATGGGCACGCCGTAGAGTTTAGCGGCTATATGAGAGCAGATTGCGGCGGCTTCTTCATCTTCACTTGCAAGGATAGCCGCTTTTGCCGTCGATTCTACAGGAATCTGCTCGACATTCATCAGTCCATACTCGGTCAAAAACTCTCTTGCCTCTCCAAATCCTTTGTCTTTGGAGTAGATACGTTTGATGTTTTTGATGGATTTCGCTTTGGTCGCAAAAGAGATATGGATCGGCATATAGAGTTCGGCGACGATTTTAACGTCACTGCGTGCGAGCAGATCGAGTGTCTCACCGACGACACCGTCACGGCTGTTCTCGATGGGGACGACGCCGAATTTCGCTCTTCTTGCCTGCAACTCTTTAAAGACCGCTTCAATGGTGTTGAGTGAAATGTATTCGCTCATCGCACCGAAGCGGCTCTCTGCAGCTTGATGGGTAAAGGTACCTTCGGGTCCAAGGTAGGCAACCTTTTCAGGTCTCTCCAAATTACGCGCCACGGCGAAAATTTCTAAAAATATCGCTTCGATGGCATTTCTGTTTAGGAGCCCCTTTTGTTCTTTCGAGAGTTTGACAAGACGCTCTATAATGGCCTTTTCGCGTTCGGGACGATAGATAGCTCCGCCTTTTTCGTTTTTGATCTCACCCACACGATGGACTATATGCATTCGTTCGTTGAGAAGTTTCAATACGGCATCATCGATCGTGTCGATTGCCTTTCTGCACTCTTCTAATGTTTTGTACTCTTTACTCATAGCATCTCGCTTATATCTTTTAAGATTATGTCCGGATGTTTCGCTGCATCGAGACTCGGGATGATTTCATCGGCACTTTTGAATTTGCCGCTGGTAACGAAGATCGTTTTCATCCCCAGCTCTTTTGCACCTACAAGATCACCCGTTACATCGTCGCTTATGATCGTAATTGTATCAAAAGAGGCCTTCGGATTTTGTTTTTTGAGTTTTTCAAGGGCCTTGGTATAAAAAAGTCTGCTTGGTTTGCCGACAATCTCATAATTTTTTTGAGTGGCGAACGAGAGCATTTTCAGGATCGCTCCCACACCCGGGTAGCGTCTGCCATCTTTGGCATAGAGGCTCGTTTCATGCATTCCCACAAGTTTGGCGCCCCGCAGCAGAAACTCGATCATATCGGCATACTCTTCACTGTCAAAATCCTTTTTGATAGCGATCAGTACACTTTTTGGATTTTCAAAATCGAGTGTGTATCCAAGAGAGGCGACGTTATGGAGAAACTCCTTCGTTCCATACGCAGCTATATGACCCTTTTGAAGCGCTTGTGTCAGCACCATGAGCGGATCGATATAGTGTTGTTTTTCTATGTCGTATCCGAGTGATCGGAGGTAGTGAAAGAACTCCTCGGAGGAGTGCTTTGTATTGTTGGTGATCAGCAAAAAGGGGACGCCTTTTCTACGTAAACGGCGTATGAATTCCACACTCCCCCTTATGGGCTTCTTGTCTTTGTCACTGATAAGTGTTCCCTGTACGTCGATAAAGTACATCTATATCAGATACTCCCTCTCCAATGCGATAATATCTTCGAAACTCTCACGTTTGCGCACCAGGCGATCTTTTCCGTTTTCGACGATCACTTCCGCGCTGCGCCCTCTTGTGTTGTAGTTGCTGCCCATACCAAATCCGTATGCACCGGCACTGTGCAGGATGAGAATATCTCCATGATCGAGCGGTGGCAGGGGGTAATCTTTGGCCAGAAAATCTCCGCTTTCACATACGGGACCGACGATGTCGGCAGGGCTCGTCTCCCCTTTCTTTCGGCCCACGACTTCAACTCTGTGGAACGCGTTGTAGAGGCTTGGACGGATAAGATCGTTCATTGCACCGTCCACGACGACGAAGCGTTTTTCACCGTTTTTCTTCTCATAAAGAACTTTTGTGAGAAAGTAGCCGGCATTGGCTGTAAGGAAACGGCCCGGTTCGCATACGATCGTCATATCGAGTCCCGTCATCGTTCCCAAAACAGCCTGAGCATAATCGTACGGCTCTATCGTCGTTTCGTCGTTGTATCGGATACCGAGTCCGCCTCCGACATCGAAAAATTTTAGTTCGATGTCGATAGCAGCGAGGCTTCGCACCATATCGGCGACGATCTCGGCGGCTTCTCGGATGGGATTCAGCTCTGTCAGCTGGCTACCGATGTGAAAATGGATACCCACAGGATCAAGATGCTCGGAATTCTTGGCACTGATATACATACGTTTGGCTGTTTCCATATCGACGCCGAATTTGTTCTCATGCAGTCCTGTCGAGATATAGGGGTGTGTTTTCGGATCGACATTTGGGTTGACACGGATACTGATGCGGGCCTCTTTGTTCATCTCTTTGGCGATCATCTCGACACGTCCAAGCTCTGCTTCACTCTCGACATTGATGTATAGAATGTCGAGTTTGAGCGCTTCGGCTATCTCGTCGTCTCTTTTACCCACGCCGCTAAAGAGGATCTTGTATTTTGGGATACCGGCAAGTAAAGCGCGCTTCACTTCTCCGATGCTTACGCAGTCTGCACCGCTGCCGAGTTTGGCGAAATGAGATACGACGCTCAGGTTGGAGTTGGCTTTGATCGCATAGGCAAGCAGACTTTTACGGCCCCGAAATGCCTCTTTCAGTTTGCTGAACTGCCGTGTCATATGGTCGAGGTCATAGACATACAGGGGTGTTCCATACTTCTTTACTAAGTATTCAAAATCTATCATTGTTGCTGTCTCTTTTGAAAAATTTGTCAAATTCTATCCAAAAAGTGCTTATTCATTTATAATCTGTTATCATTATCGAATGAATTTGATCAAAGCGACACTCAAAAATATAGCACACAAAGAGGATCTTCATATTCTTGAATTCTCGTTTGACGGCGAGCGGCTCTATATGATGGCGCTGGAACTTCCTCAAAATCTCCAAACGGCTCAAAGCGTTCTGCTTGGTATTAAACCGACACATATCGCTCTTTCGAAGGATTTTGACGTTTCTACAAGTTTTGACAATCAGTTGAAAGCTTCGGTCGTGAGTATTGAGATAGGTGAGCTGCTTGTCAATGTGAAGGCTGCAGTCGGCGGGGCTATTTTGGAAGCGGTCATAACGCTTAAATCCTATATGCGGATGAATTTTCAAGTAGGTGATTTCATTGTTTTGCTTCTCCCGGCCAGTGAACTTTCCATAATAAAGTAGGTATCGTACCGATTGTGTTGCAAAACCTGCATCGTAGCTACGGCTTCGAAACTTTCGCCTTGTATGACAACACTTCTCTTTTCATATCAGTATCGCGTAAGTTGGTTACTTACCTGAGCGGTTTTGAAAAACTCCTCAATAAACATGTATCGAATAGAAACAATCAGCAAATAATTCTCCAAAATCTATGTTTCGTTTCAGAGAGTTTTCGCTATAGTGCAGGTAACTGTTTTTTGTAATATATTTCGGGCTTTGCACAAGAGCGGCGGAAGCTTGGGTATATTATGGAACATTGACAGCTTGCTCTTGCCGAGAAGGGCAGGTGTGAGACAAAAAATAAGGCGGGTTTAATGGAACACATTATTACGGCAAATCCATACTTCGGTGTGTTTGTTCTGTTTGTCATTACGTTTGGCGCGTTCACGATGACGACTACGATTGCAAGACTGGCAAGTCGCGCGCTGGCTGCGAAAGATACCGAGAAAATCAAGCTCTCGGTTTACGAATGCGGTCCCGAAGTGACCAAGCAGCCAAACAGACTTTCACCGCAGTTCTATCTCTTCGCACTTCTTTTCTTGCTTTTCGATGTAGAGATAGTCTTTATGTTCCCTTGGGCTGTTGATTTTAAAGTCCTTGGATGGTTCGGTTTTACCGAGATGATACTGTTTATAATCTTACTTGCTATCGGTTTTGTGTATGCATGGAAAAAAGGAGCACTTGAATGGCACAACATAAAGTAAATTTCGCACAAGATGGCGGTCTTCCCGTTGCATTGACAACGATAGATAAAGTTGTCAATTGGGGACGATCAAACTCTCTGTGGGCACTCACGTACGGACTTGCGTGCTGTGGTATCGAAATGATGGCAAGCGGTGCGTCTCGCTACGACTTCGACCGTTTCGGTACGATCTTTAGAGCGAGTCCGAGGCAAGCGGACGTTATGATCGTGGCGGGAACGCTGACAAAAAAGCATGCTGAGTTTATCAAGCGTCTTTATGATCAGATGACGGAACCCAGATGGGTCATATCAATGGGAAGCTGTGCAAATACGGGTGGTATGTTCAATACCTACGCGACTGTCCAAGGGTGCGACCGCATCATTCCGGTCGATCTCTATCTTCCCGGATGCGCACCGAGACCAGAAACGCTTCAGTACGGTGTGATGCTTTTACAGAAGAAGATCCGTGCCGAAAAAGCCGGAAGAGCACAGAAATCTAAAAGGTTGATGTAATGAGAGCCTATAAACCGAAAGACAACGTTCAGAAAAAACCATACTACACGGATAGATTTTGGGTCGCACCGCAGGTGCCGAAACAGGATGTAAGCAGTGATGAGGTTTTTGCCGCCGACCTTGCCGCACTCAAAGAGAAGTTTGAAGTCCTTGAAGCCTATATTCAGGTAGGGCAGATGGTCGTTTATATCAATCCTGAAGACAATTTTGAGGTTCTCAAGTTCTTCAAAGAGGAACTAACCTACGATCAGCTGAGTGAAATGAGTGCGATCGACTGGCTGGCGGAGAAGGGTGAATTTGAGATCTTTTATCAGATGCTTTCTATGAACAAACGCAAACGCGTCCGTATCAAAATGTTCATCAAGGAGGATCAAGCAATCGAGTCTGTCGAGAAACTCTTTAGAAGTGCGGACTGGAGTGAGCGTGAGATGTACGACATGTTCGGCGTGAAGGTTAACAATCATCCGTTTATGAAGCGTATCCTTATGCCGTACGACTGGCAGGGCTTCCCGCTTCGCAAAACTTATCCGCTTCAAGGTGACGAGTTTGCTCAGTGGTACGAAGTCGATAAGATCTACGGCAAGGAAGCACGTGACATCATCGGACCGGAACTTCGCGACACGGCTCGCATCGACCGCTATGACAGTGAACGCTTTGCAAGACTTGGGCATGAAGTGCCTAAGGGTGCTCCAGTTACTGACAACGACCCTGTAAATCCTCAAGCGTATCAGGAAGAGGGTGGTGTATTTATGATCAAAAAACTCAACAAAGAGTCATCGGTCGTTATCGATGATCCTCAGAGATAGGTGGTAAGATATGGCACAACAACCAAATAGACTAAGACCCTTTTTCGAAAATATAACATACGAAAGAGACGATAACGAGCTTGTTCTCAACTTTGGACCGCAGCACCCGTCCGCTCACGGTCAGCTCAGACTAATGTTGCATCTTCAACAGGAGCAGATAGTCAAAGCGCATCCCGATATCGGTTACCTTCACCGGGGTATGGAGAAGATGGCGGAAAACATGATCTACAACGAGTTCATGCCGACAACGGATCGTATGGATTACATCGCTTCGAGTTCGAACAACTACGGTTTTGCACTGGCGGTTGAGAAGCTTATAGGTCTTGAAGTTCCACGACGCGCAAAAGTCATCCGAATGATGCTGCTTGAGATCAACCGTTTGATGAGTCACCTTTTCTGGCTGGCGACAACAGCGCTTGACATCGGTGCGATGACGATATTCCTCTACGCTTTTAGAGAGCGTGAGTACCTTATGGATATCATGGAAGGATACTGTGGAGCGAGACTTACACATGCTGCCATTCGCATCGGCGGTGTGCCGCTTGATATCCAGCCGGAATTTTTAGAGCAGCTTCGCACCTTTCTCGGCAAACTTCCTCAGAATATCAAAGATTATGAAGATCTCCTGGATGAGAACAGAATCTGGAGAATGAGAATGGAGGGTGTAGGGTATATCTCCAAAGAGATGGCACTTTCTTGGGGATGTACAGGACCGATGCTTAGAGCCAGCGGTGTTGCTTGGGATATCAGAAAAGAGGAGCCGTATGAGCTTTACGATGAAGTTGAATTTGACGTTCCGTGGAGCGACAAAGGCGACAACTTCGCGAGATACCGCATCTATATGGAAGAGATGAGACAGTCTGCGAAGATTCTCTATCAGTGCATCGATATGTACGAGCAGTGTGAACGAGACGGTGAGACGGAGCTGATGGCACACGCACCTAAGTATATCTCAGCACCGAAGCTTGATATCATGACACAGAACTATTCGCTTATGCAGCATTTCGTACTTGTCACGCAGGGGATGAGACCACCAGTTGGAGAGGTGTATGTAGCGACTGAGTCACCAAAAGGCGAGCTTGGTTACTACATCAACTCTCAAGGCGGACCGTATCCATACAGACTCAAACTTAGAGCACCGTCGTTCTGGCATACGGGTATCCTCACAGACCTCTTGCCTGGACACTATATACCGGATGTCGTCTCTATCATCGGTACGACCAACATCGTTTTCGGGGAGGTAGATAGATAATGAAGCGTTATGACCTAAGACATCTCAAAGATGATTTTGAACCACGCATGAAAGAGATCCTCCTTAACGAGCATCCCGCCAAAGAGAGTGCGATCTTTTTGTTCGAGATCGGTGATTTTACGCCGATACAAAGAAGTGCCGACCTTGTAAAAGAGTGCGGGTATGAGTTATATAACTCGCTGAAATTCAACGAAGTTGACTGGACTATCGTTTGCAAAAAAGAGAATTAGGATACAACCGTGAGTAAAGTATATTTTTCTACTTGGAACGGTGAGTTTATCAACAACTTGAACAAGCCTGAAGAAGAGTGGGAAGAATCGGCTTACAATCTGCCGGCGCAGTATGACGAGCATCGGGACTCCAAAGCTTTTATAGGCTGGGATGGAGTGGCACTCTTTGATGCGGATGTTGACGTTATCAAACTTGCAGCCGAGTACGCAGCGACTTATCAGGAGTACAGTGAAGCCTGTGGGCGCTGTGCACCGGGTCGCTGGGGTGGACGGATCCTCTTTGATATGCTCGATAAAATTGCGCGCGGAGAGGGTGAGTTAAGCGATTTTGAACACCTCAAAGAGATCGGCGCAAGTATGCAGGTCACTTCAAAATGTGAGATAGGAAAGACGGTTCCAAACCCCATTCTTGATTTGATGACACATTTTGAAGATGAGTTTCTGGCCTGTATCAACGAAAAAAAGCCATCGAAACACTACAATTCCGATGTCAGCTATATCGCGAAGGTGACGGCACCATGTATGGATGCCTGCCCAAGTCATGTGGATATTCCTGCTTATATTGAAGGGGTGCGTGATCTGCGCTTTGACGATTCACTCGAAGCTACGCGCCAGACGATGCCGCTTGCGCATACCTGCGGTCGTGTTTGTCCACATCCGTGTGAAGACGCTTGCCGCAGAACCAATCTCGACGAGCCTATCTCCATCATGGAACTAAAACGGCTCGGAGCCGACTACGAGACCGATCACAACTTCGGTTTCTTCCATCCGATGGAGAAAAAACCAAGCATTGGCAAGCGGGTTGCAATCATCGGGGCGGGACCTGCAGGACTGACAGGTGCGTACTATCTGGCGGCTGATGGGATCGATGTCGATGTCTATGAAGCGCTGCCTGTGCTTGGCGGGGAAGTTGCCGTGGGAGTCCCCGAATATCGTATGCCGATAGATCGCTACAACAAAGACATTGAATGCGTTAAAGATATGGGGGTGAACTTTATAACCAATCATAAAGTCACTGCAGATGAAATGCGTCAGTTCGAGAAGGACTACGATGCGGTACTTATAGCGACGGGGACAAGACTTTCGAAGAAGGTTCGCTGTGAGAACGAGCGCGAAGAGATTCAAGGCTACTGGGGAGCCATCGATTTCCTTGACTGGGTCAATCTCTATGAGAAGTACGGCATAAAGACTCCTAAAGAGGTGCAAGAAAAGCAGATGCTTCCAACCGATCATGTCGATCTTACGGGCAAGACGGTTGTTTGTGTCGGTGGTGGTTTTACCTCTATGGACGTCGTTCGCTGTTCTGTGCGTGCCGGAGCGAAGAAGGTCTATATGATCTACAGACGTGACGAGAAGACGATCATCCGTAACACGACCTATGAAGAGTATCATGAAGCGGTCGAAGAGGGTGTGGAGTTCCTGTTCCACTCGGCTGTTGGAAAGATCGTGGATGAAGACAACGTACTTAAAAAGCTCATAATCAATAAGTTCGAGCTTGTTCCCGATCCAAACGGAGGCAGACCACAGCTTGTCAAGATAGAGGGTGCAGACTACGAGATCGAGTGTGATTATCTCATCCCTGCAGTCAGCCAGAGTGCCGACTTCGACTTCCTGCCTGAAGAGTGGGATCTTGAGATGACTTCCTGGAGCACAATCAAAACAAACGGACGAGATTATATGACGTCAAGAGAGGGGATCTTTGCCGCAGGAGATTGTGAATATGGTCCGATGACGATCGTCAATGCAGTCGGACAGGCCAAAAGGGCGGCTTCGGTTATCTCCCGATATGTGCAAACAGGCGAGATAACATTGACCGAAGAAGAGATTATGGAAGATCATTTACGTAAACTCAAGGTATATGACAAAAATGAGAAAGTGACAGGATGGCTGCCGGGTCTTCCAAGGCAAGTAAGCGAAAAACTTCCGGTTGATGTACGAAAAGACAACAACCAAGAGGTCAATCTCGGCTTTACCCAAGAGGAAGCCATAGCGGAAGCGGAACGCTGCATGCGTTGTTACTATATCGCTATGGTAGCGACATAGGAGGGATGAATATGATCAAATTTACTATAGACAATGTCCCGGTAGAAGCCAAAAAAGGTGAAACTATCCTTGAAGTGGCAAGACGCTACGGCATCTACATTCCGACTATGTGCTACATCTCCAAGACGAGTCCATGTGCAAGTTGTCGCATCTGTTCCGTAGAAGTCAGAGGAGTCGAGGGGTTTGTTCTGAGTTGTAACACGCCGCCGACACCGGGCATCGAAGTCGTTACCAATTCCGAGAAACTGGAAGAGGAACGAACCAACATCATGAAGCTCTACGACGTCAACCATCCGCTTGAGTGTGGTGTGTGCGACAAATCGGGAGAGTGTGATCTGCAAAATATGACGCTGGAATTCAATGTCGGTCAGCAAAATTTTTCTGCCAAAGATCAGTACCGGCCTGTAAAGCACTGGAGTCTTATCGACTACGATCCGGCTCTCTGCATTCTTTGTGAAAAGTGTGTGCACGTCTGTAACGAGGTTATCGGAGATGATGCGATAGAAATTAAAATGGGTGGTTATAAATCGACCATCGTTCCAAAAGGAAGTGAGACGCTTGACTGTACATTCTGTGGAGAGTGTATTGCTGTGTGTCCTGTAGGAGCACTTGTGTCCAGTGGCTTTAAATACAGAGCGAATGCTTGGGAACTTACAAAAATTCCGGCAACGTGTGCACACTGCAGTGCAGGATGTCCGCTTGAGTACGAGGTACGACATACTGGACTGAATGGAGAGAAAGCGATCTTCAGAGTAAAAAACAACTTCGAATACGCTACGCTTTGCGGAGCGGGACGATTCGGATACGATTTCGATACTAAACCGACAAACGACGACAAGATAATGAGCAGAGCGGTAGAAGCATTCCAAAAAGCGGATGCCGTTATCTTCAGCTCTATTATCACAAACGAAGAGGCTCTGATTTTACAGCGTTTGAAAGAGAAACTCGGTGTAAAACTCATCAATGAAGATGCGAGGCTGTTTGGTAGATTTATGAATGGTTTTGCAAGTACAAGCGGCAAAAAGCTTTACAGTGCCGATCTTGAGGATGTGAAAAAGAGTGATGCAATCATTCTGCTTGGAACACAGATAGCGACGGACAACCCGGGAGTTCGTTACGCTATGACGGTTGCAAGCAAGCAAAACGGAGCGAAGATATCCTACTTCCACCCTATAGAGGATGCGCTGTTGCAAAACGTCGTGACACAGTTTGTCAAAATGGAAGCGGGTACGGAAGAGGGTGTTGTGGCACTTCTTGCCAAGGAGTTGCTTAAAAATGCGGAACTTCCGGCTGAAGTGAGCGCCTTCTTTGAAGATCTCGATGAAGGGTACCTGGATGCAGAAAGCAATGTCGGTGAAGAAGAATTCGCTCAAATGAGTGTACATTTCAAAAGAGCCAAGAAAAAGACATTGATCGCCGGACCGGATCTTTTTGCACATAAGAGAGCTGAAAACATTGCGAAACTACTGGGCTTGATAGAAAAGTACAGCGAATACAATGTGCTTGTCGTCCCCAAAGAGGTTAATTCGCTCGGTGTAAGCCTGCTTTGTGATCTCGATGCACCGGCTAAAGAGTTGAATACGGTGGGTTACAACGCAAAAGGCGGTTTCACGATTTCAAGTTTGCATGAAGATGCGGATATGATCGTTCCTGCACTCAATCAGCAGGAGGGAACGGTTACAAGCATCGACAAAAGAGTATTGCCGACAAATGCAGCACTTGGATTCGACGGTCCTTGTCTTAACGATATTGCAAACGAACTTGGAGTTTTCAAAAAGTATACGGTCGATTACACGAAAGAGCTCGGTATGGTGAACGAAGCTTACGAATGTGTAGATTTTGATACATTGGAGAACTTTTTGGGCACTCTCGGTGAGGATAAGAGAGGATATAAGCTAAAAAATAGCGATGTTTCTGTAAACTTCAGCATAGAAGAGGTGGCGGAGCTGCCGGAATTTAACGGAACGGTTGTATATCACGCAGATCCGGTGTTGCAGTTCAACGCCTATACGGCACGTGCCAAAGAGCTGCCAAAAGAGAGAGAACTCCGAGGTTCGGCACAGTTTGCCATAGCGGCGAAGATCAAAAACGGGGAGAAGGTGCGCATCGATCTCGGTGATGTGCAGATTGAGCGGATCTTTAGAGTCGATGATAAATTAAAAGGAACGGTTGCGATCAACCCGACTTTTGACATTGAGATCAATCCAAATCGATACAGATTTGAAAAATCCAAAATAGAAAGAGTGGAGTCATGAGTAAGATTACGATAACGATCGATGGCAAAGAGATAGAAACCGAGGCCGGTGAATACGTTCTCAATGCCGCTCGTGCAAACGGAATATTTATCCCTGCTATTTGTTATCTGACGCGGTGTAGTCCTACACTTGCATGTCGTATTTGCCTTGTAGAGGCGGACGGCAAACAGGTATATGCCTGTAATGCCAAAGCTAAAAACGGCATGAATATAACTACAAGCACGGAAAATATAGAAAAAGAGCGCCGTGCCATTATGGAAGTGTATGACGTAAATCATCCACTTCAGTGTGGCGTGTGTGATCAAAGTGGAGAGTGTGAACTTCAAAATTATACACTTGAGATGGGTGTGGACTCTCAAAGCTACGCTATCAAAGATATTCACAGAGAGGCAAAGGATTGGGGCCACCTTCATTATGATCCGGGTCTTTGTATTGTTTGTGAACGGTGTGTAACCGCTTGTAAAGATATGATCGGTGATACGTCGCTCAAAACAGTTCCAAGAGGAGCGGATGCGATCGATGCGAGTTTCAAAGAGAGCATGCCCAAAGATGCCTATGCGATGTGGAACAAGCTCAACAAATCGCTCATAGGGCTTACAAGCGGCGGAGAGATGCTTGATTGTACAAAGTGTGGAGAGTGTGCGGCGGTTTGTCCCGTCGGTGCACTTGTCGATACACACTATATCTATACGACCAATGCATGGGAGTGTGAGCAGATTCCTGCCACTTGTGGACACTGTAGTGCCGGCTGCCAGATATTTTACGATGTAAAACACACATCGATAGAGAGCGACGAACCTAAAATTTACCGTGTAACGAACGAGTGGAACTACGTTTCCCTTTGTGGAGCCGGACGATACGGATTTGATTATCAAAACAGAGTCGAAGGGAAAGATGAAGCAGCCTTCAAAAAAGCGATAGAGGCTTTCAAAAAAGCTGATACTATCGAGTTCACTTCGACGATAACCAATGAGGAAGCGCTGATATTGCAGCGTCTCAAAGAGAAGTTCGGTTACAAACTTGTCAATAAAGAGGCAAGAAGCTTCCAGGAATTTCTCAAAAATTACTCTGAGGTATCGGGTAAAATGTTGTGGGGAAGTGATCTGGAAGAGGTGCACGACTCCGACTTCGTCGTTTCTGTCGGTATGGCGATAAAGAGCGACAATCCAAATGCACGCTATGCTCTTAACAATTCGATGAAGATGAATAAAGGTGCGGCTCTTTATTTTCATCCGCTGAAAGATCCGGTGATAGAAGGGCTTGGAAAAAATATCGTTCCTATCTATCATGAACCGCTGAAAGAAGAAGCGGTGCTTTATCTGCTTCTTGATCTTTTCGGCGATAAAGAAAAACTGCCCAAAGAGATAGTTGATTATCTCGCTTCATTCCACTCAAAAGAGATGGAGACGAAAAAAGAGGTTGTCAAAGAAAAGGTGACCGAAGTCGTTAAAGTCAAGAAAGTGGATGAAGAGAGCGGTGAAGAGATAGAAGTCGAAGAAGAACAGACGAAAATGGTGAACAAAACCGTCGAAAAAGAGGTCGAAGTTGATAAAAATGCATTGTATGACATTGTCGGTCTCCCTGCGAAGTTTGATGAGACGTTGGAAAAACTACTGAAGAAAAAAGAGAAGTTCGCACTGATGGTCGGACCTGATTTCTATGCACATCCAAGAAGCAGAAATCTTGCAAAACTCACAGCACTGATAGAAAAGTATTCACCGTTCGAACTCGTTATCGTTCCGCCGCTGACCAACTCGTTAGGTGTTGCGCTTATCAACGATCTTGATGACGAAAGAGGCGAGTTTGCGGTCGGATACAACGTCGAAGCAGATTTTACGCTCAGTGCGTTGGGAGACGGTGATCTTGACATGCCGGCCATCAATCAGCAGGAGGGAACGCTCACGAGTGTCAACAAGCGTGTCAATCCAACCAATGCAGCCGTACCGTACAGAGGTTATGAACTCAATGATATCGCTTCCGCACTTGGTCTTGAAGCGGAACTGACTATAAACTATACCAAAGAGCTTCCGACTGAAAAAGGCTTTAGGTCCGAAGAGTTCGACAATCTTCCAAATTACTGGGAAAATGACGGTACCGAGGTGCGTGGATACAGACTTGAAAACATAAGTGTGGAGAGCGCAGCGGATGAAAATGTCGAACCGTTTACGGAGGAGAGACTCGATGGACAACTTGTCTACCTTGCCAATCCGGTTCGTCAGTTCACTCCGTTTACTCACAAAACGACCAATCTCGATGAGAAGAGTGGTCTGTATATGAGTGAAGAGTATCTGCAAGGCAGTGACTTTAACGAAGGAGAGAGCGTGAAAGTCAAAACGGAAAAAGGTGAGTTGGTGACACAAATCGTGTGTGACAACAAGATTGCGGGAGAGATCTTTGTTCTTCCGACATTCGATAAAAATCTCAAATCAGAGGCGCTCTTTGGCGGTTACCGCTTCAGTGTAGCTTCGATAGAAAAGGTGTAAGATATGGATATGGCATACTTGATAGCGACAATCATCAAGATTGTTGTGATTTTACTAGTATTTTCGGCACTTGCCGGGCTTGGGACATATTTCGAGCGAAAGGTGCTTGCATTTATGCAAAGACGTCTTGGACCTATGTATGTCGGTCCATACGGACTTTTACAAATTGCGGCTGACGGTATCAAGCTCTTTACCAAAGAGGATATCATTCCAGCAAATGTCGTCAAACCGATCTTTAAGATAGCTCCTGTTATTACGGCTGCAACTGCTTTTATGGCTGCGGCGGCGATACCTTTTCTGCCGAGTTTCACAATCGGCGGTTACGAGGTCAAGCCGATAGTAGCAGATGTCAACATCGGGCTTTTGTATATTTTCGGTGTAATGGGAGTCGGACTTTACGGTCCACTCTTGGGGGGGATGGCTTCGGCGAACAAATGGTCGCTCATTTCCGCTGCTCGTAGTGCGGCGGTTTTCATCTCGTATGAAGTTGTAACGGGATTGGCCATTCTCGCTCCTGTAATGATGGTTGGATCTTTGTCGCTTGTTGATTTCAACAACTGGCAGATAGAGCATGGCTGGATTGTTTGGTATCAGCCATTGGCGTTTATTCTCTTCTGGATAGCTGCGTTTGCAGAGACGGGAAGAACACCGTTTCACCTTATTGCGAATGATCATGAGATTATCGACGGTTTCGGTACGGAATACTCCGGTATGCGATGGGGTCTTTTCTTCATCGGTGAATATGCCAATATGTTTTTTATTTCATTCGTCATTCCACTTGTTTTCCTTGGCGGATTTGGAGAGGGAACATTCGTCGATGCGCTGTTATTCCTTGGTAAGATGTCCTTTTTCTTCTTCTTCTTCCTTTGGACGAGAGCGGCATGGCCTGATGTTAGACCGGATCAGTTGATGTGGCTGTGTTGGAAAGTTTTGATGCCGCTTGCGGTAATCAATGTCGTTATCACCGGCATAGTGATGATGTGAGAGGAGTGAGAAGATGAGCAATAGTGAAATGTTTAGAGACAGAAATATCAGTGAAGATTACTTTCTGATCGATATAGAAGAGTATCCGACAACACCATGGGACAAGTTCAAGCGAGTTGTGAAACGATCTCTCAAAGGGGAGCTTTTTGTAGGTCTATGGGTCGTGCTTCGAGAAATGATCAAATTTGACATTCATACGGTTCAGTATCCGGAGGAGAAGCTACCTATAGGTCCTAGATACAGGGCGGTACATCAAATGAAGCGCCTGTGGGAAAGTGGAACGGAACGATGCATCGGATGTGGGTTGTGCGAGAAGATTTGCATCTCAAACTGTATCAGAATGGAAACAAGATACGATGAAAATCAGCGAAAAGAAGTGGGTGAGTACAGCATCAATCTTGGTAGATGCATCTTCTGCGGCTACTGTGCGGAAGTGTGTCCGGAACTTGCGATCACTCACGGTGGTGAGTATGAGAACGCAAGCGAGCAAAGAGAACATTTCATTCTTTACGAAGATATGCTTACGCCGATTGATGACGTTCTAAACAAAAAACAAAAAGAGTTCCAGGGATTTGGAGCTATAACACCGCATGAGGACGAGAGGCTGAAGAAGACGCCTCTTGCGTATTAAGGAGTAGGTTATGTTTGAAACAGTATCTTTTTATCTGTTTGCGTTCTTGGTAATAGTGTCGTTTTGGATCGCCGTTACGACATCGCAGGCACTTTATGCGCTCACTGCGCTTGCTGCCGGGATGATTTTGATCTCAGGATTTTACTTCACGCTCGGAGCGGACTTTTTGGGTGCTATCCAGATAATCGTTTACTCCGGTGCGGTTTTGGCTCTGTATGCGTTTGGTATGATGTTTTTCGATACGACAAGAGAGGTTAAAGAGAAAAATCCGAACAAGATGGTAGTCGGTACACTCGCCGTGCTTGCAACGATTTTGACCATAGCCATTGTTGCTGCACCGATTCTCTCAACTAACATCGTCGCTTTTTATCCGAGTGTTGAGAATGTAGGAAATACACAGCAGATCGGTGTTGTTTTATTTACGAAATATCTCGTTCCGTTCGAAGTTGCCGCAGTTATGCTGCTTGTAGCGATGATAGCCGGTATTGTCCTTGCAGGGAAAAAGATGGATGTCTCATTGACGAAACTTGGCGAAGATGAGATAGAAAAACACAAAGCACAGGAGCTGGTATAATGGAAATAACACTGAATCACTATCTTGTTCTTGCAACAATACTCTTTGGAATAGGTTTGTACGGTGTGATGCGAAGAAAAAATCTTCTCATGCTCTTTTTTGCTACGGAGATTTTGCTAAACTCCGTCAATATCGGATTTGCCGCTATATCGCACTATTATGGCGATTTGACGGGGCAGATGTTTGCTTTTTTTATCATCGCCATTGCAGCGAGCGAAGTTGCAGTCGGATTGGGACTGCTGATAGTCTGGTACAAGAGACATAACAGCATCGACCTTGATGAAATGTCGCTAATGAGAGGATAGTAATATGGAAAAATATCTATACATCGCGCTGTTTGCGCCACTTGTGAGCTCGCTTTTTGCGGCACTCTTCACGGCTCAGCCCAAGAAGCAATTTGTCGGAGTAGTCGCAAGTATTTTGATCTTTGTCTCCTTTATAAGTAGTTCAGTGCTGCTTATGTATCTTTACAAGGGAGGAGAGCCGGTACATGTCGAAATGATGACATGGATGGCGGCGGGAGGCCTTTACATCCCGTTTGGATTTGTAGTTGATCAAGTCAGTGCTGTTATGATGATGGTTGTCACACTGGTCTCCACTGTTGTTCATGTCTACTCCAACGGATATATGGATCACGACAAAAGTTTCAACCGTTTTTTTGCCTGGCTTTCGGCATTCGTCTTCTCGATGATGGTTCTTGTGATGAGTGATAACTTCGCCGGTCTCTTTATAGGATGGGAAGGTGTCGGACTTTGTTCATGGGGACTTATCGGCTTCTGGTATGGTAAAGAGAGTGCGACTTGGGCTGCCAATGAAGCTTTCATTATGAACCGTATTGCAGACCTTGGTATGCTCATCGGTCTTTTTCTTGTGTATTGGAACACCGGAACACTTCAGTACGAAGAAGCGTTTGCGAAACTTCCTGCGTTGGATACGGCGACATTGACTTGGACTGGAATCTTCCTCTTTATCGGTGCAATGGGTAAGTCGGCACAATTCCCGTTGCATACATGGCTTGCCGATGCGATGGAAGGCCCGACTCCGGTTTCAGCACTTATCCATGCTGCGACGATGGTTACGGCGGGTGTTTATCTCGTTATTCGCGCGCATCCGTTGTATGATTTGATTCCGCATGTTGGACTCTTTATCGCCAGCCTCGGTGCGTTCGTCGCGATGTTCGCTGCTTCTATGGCACTTGTCAATCGAGATATGAAACGAATCATCGCATACTCCACACTTTCTCAACTTGGGTATATGTTTGCTGCAGCAGGTCTGGGAGCGTATTGGGTGGCACTTTTCCACTTGATGGCACACGCTTTCTTCAAAGCGCTCCTCTTCCTTGGAGCAGGTAATGTTATGCATGCGATGGATGATGAACTCGATCCGTTTAAAATGGGTGGACTCAAAGAGAAAATGAAGTGGACATGGATTATGATGACGATCGCCTCATTTGCACTTGCAGGTGTCTTTCCGCTTGCCGGCTTCTACTCTAAAGATGCGATTCTCGAATCCTCGTTTGTGGAGCATCACTATGTTATCTATACCGTATTGTTGGTTACTGCCGGTTTGACGGCATTTTATTCATTTAGACTGGTTGCGCTTATCTTCCATGGAGAAGAGCGTTACAAGCTATTTGGTATTCATCCGCATGAAGCATACAAGTATATGCTTGTAGCGATGAGTCCGCTTCTTATTTTGGCAATGATTGCAGGTGCGTTCAGACATACATTCTTCGAATTTGTAGAAGAGGCTCTCCACGCAATGCATTATCATATTCATTCAGAAGTTACGATTTGGATCATGACAATTGGTACCCAGGCATTCGTAATCGCGATGATAGTTTATGCCTATAAAAAATATGCCAGAAGAGGTATCAAAGTACCTGATGGTACAAGCGAAGTGGAGCAGAGTTTTATGTACCAATTGCTTTTCAATCAGTATTATATTCCATACTTCTATGAAGAGTACATCGTAAAACCATACAAAGAGCTCTCTGAAGTGTTCTGGAAAAGAGTGGATATTAAAATCGTTGATGCAACCGTCGACGGAATCGCCAAAGTGCTATATTCTACAGGTGCAACAACACGTGGAATGCAAAATGGCAATCTCTCTACTATGCTTCGTTGGATGGTAGTGGGTCTTGTTATTTTGCTTGTCATTGCTGTGGCTATAGGCCTTGGCGCAAGATATTCTGAAGAAATGTCGCTATTTCTATCAGGTTTAGGAGTTAAATAAATGCTAGATCATATTTTAACAATACTCATATTTTTCCCTGTTGCAGCGGGTCTGCTCGGTTTTGTCGTCAAGCCGCAGGGTATCAGAGCTTACGGGATAGCCGTCTCGGTTGTAGAGTTCGTACTCTCACTTGTATTGTGGCTTATATACGATCCATCTGTTTCCGGGATGCAGTTTATGGAGACGATTCCGCTCGTTCCCTCTTTCGGTATCAACTATACGGTAGGAGTTGATGGAATCTCGCTCTTTATCATCATATTGGCAGCATTCTTTACGATGATAGGAATTGCTTCTTTGCCCAAGACAAAAGATGAAAAGAATATGATTGTCACACTGCTCTTTTTGCAGATGACGATGGTGGGTGTCTTTGCCGCACTGGATGCGATCGTTTTCTATGTTTTCTGGGAACTCTCTTTGGTGCCGATGCTCTACATAATCGGTGCATGGGGCGGGCCGCTTCGTATATATGCATCGATCAAATTTTTCCTCTATACCTTTGCTGGATCGCTCGTGATGCTTGTGGGTATGCTCTTTATGGCATACTTCTACTATCAGGTGACAGGAAAATGGAGTTTTGCACTGCTTGACTGGTACAGACTCGTACTGCCGCTTAATTATCAGCTCTGGCTTTTTGTGGCTTTTTTTCTCGGCTTTGCCATCAAAGTACCGATGTTTCCTTTCCATACGTGGCTGCCATACGCGCACGGTCAGGCACCGACTATAGGTTCGGTCATTCTTGCCGCAATTCTTTTGAAAATGGGTACATATGCATTTATCCGTTTTTCACTTCCGCTTTTTCCTGATGCGAGTGTCTATTTTATGCTCCCAGTCGCCATACTGGCGATCATTATGATCGTATATACTGCAATGGTGGCATATGCGCAGGAGGATATCAAGCAGGTCGTCGCATATAGTTCAATCTCGCATATGGGTGTCATCATTCTAGGAACGTTTGCGATGAATGTGGAAGGTATTAGTGGTTCTATTTTCTTAATGATAGGACACGGAGTCGTCTCCGGAGCACTCTTTTTGCTTGTCGGTGTCATCTATGAAAGACGTCATACGAAGCTTATGAGTGAATTTGGAGGACTTGCCGATGTAATGCCGAGATACGCTCTTGTCTTTGGTATTATGTTGATGGCGTCTGTAGGACTGCCACTGACAATCAACTTCGTAGGGGAGTTTCTTAGTTTCCTCGGATTCTATCATCAGTCTCATATATTGACGTTGATAGCCGGTACGGCAATCATTGTCGGTGCCATCTATATGCTTAGTGCATTCAAAAAAGCATTTTTCGGCAAAGTAACAAAAGAGGAGAACAAAAATCTTCCCGACCTTACGAAAACGGAGCTTGTGGCTCTCGTTCCTCTCGTGATCATTACAGTATGGCTGGGGGTTTATCCTAAACCGGTACTTGAGCCGATCAACAACAGCGTGGAATCAGTGGTAGAGTTGATGCATGCAAAAGCGGTTACAGCCGAAGCAAAAGCAAAAATTGCTGACGTAAAAGCGATCAAACTCGCGAGCGCAGCGGCAAAGGAGGCAGAATAATGTTAGAGCCTATTAACGTAAGTATGGAGTCGCTCAATATAATGACTCTTGCACCGATGCTTATTCCAATCGTCGGTGCTCTTTTGATCCTTGTTGTCGATTTGGCCAAGCCAAACATAGACAAGTCCTTGTACGTAATGCTTAGCATTCTTTTCTTGTTTATGGATTTTATGTCTTTGATAGGGTCCGGATCGGCATTTGCACAAAACGGTACGATATTGGGACTTTTCGATGTTATGTTGATTGACGGTTTGGCGATCGTTTCCGAACTGATCATTGTCGTCGCATCAATGCTGTTTATACCGTTGGCGCTTACGTCGAAACGTTTCCATGAATTCAGTTATCCTGAATTTTTTGCGTTCTTTTTGTTTATGATTTCCGGCTTTCAGTTTATGGTTGCTACAGACAACCTCATTCTTATTCTTGTCGGACTCGAAACGGCGTCACTTGCACTTTATACTCTTATAGCGATGCACAATCGCGAGAAATCGTTCGAGGCGGCAGTCAAGTACTTCACTATGGGTGCATTGGCGGCAGGCTTTTATACTTTCGGGGCAATGATTTTCTATGCCGTGACAGGATCGGTTGAGATAAATCAAATCGCAACGGTGCTGACTGCAAACGGATATGCCGATATCGGTTATGTAATGGTGGGTACAGCATTTATACTCGCTGCATTTGCTTTCAAGCTCTCTCTTGTTCCGTTTCACACGTGGGCACCCGATGTTTATGAAGGTGCAAGTGCGACGATGGCGGGATATATGTCTATCGTACCGAAAATTGCAGGATTTATCGTCGCGATGCGATTTTTCGAATTCCTTATCCACAGTGGTATTTTTTGGGTTGAAGCGATTCTTTATGTTTTTGTCATCGTTACAATGACCGCTGCAAATCTTTGGGCGCTTGTCCAAACCGATGTAAAAAGAATGCTTGCCTACAGTTCCATCTCGCATGCCGGCTTTGCAATGGCGGCGGTGATGATAGGCACGACACAGGCTAACAGTGCGCTGCTTTTGTATTGGGTACTTTTTACGTTTACTAACCTCGGTTCCTTCTCCATGCTCTGGATATCAAGACAGAAGAAACTTCTTCCAGGCCAAAGTAGTGACCATTCTTACGAAAAGTTTGCGGGAATGGTTCGAACTTCACCGATGGCAGCGACGATCATGGGTCTTTTTATGCTTTCGCTTGCAGGGGTGCCTCCGTTTGCACTCTTTTGGGGTAAATTGTATATGATAAGTTCGGCCGTAACAGCAGGTTACACTGTATTGGCTCTTATTATGGCACTGAACTCGGCGATTGCCGGTTACTATTATCTTAAACTCGTTGTTTATATGTTTATGAAAGAGCCGACTGACAGTAGATTTGAGAAAGTTTTTTCATCCAATGTTTCACTTTCTCTTAAAACTATCATCGGCATCGCAGCGATAGGAACCATATTTGCTTTCGTTGCAGTAGAGCCGTTACTTAAAGCAATAGGTGGTTTCGTTTATAACAGCGGCTTTTAGACAAAGGAGGGTGAATCATGCGAATAGTGCTGCTGTTCACCCTTCTTCTCACTTTTGAATTGCAGGCACTTGAGATAATATTATCAAAAGGTGAAGAAAAAAAGCAGTCATACGGCGTAATAGAAATTTCCAACGACGACACTTTTTTATGCAAAAGTCAAAGTGACAAGTTCGGTAATCCAAAAGATCTTATTTGTGTTTTTGACAAAATTCCAAAAGAACCTATTAAAGCGGTAGAAAACGAATTTTTTACGCTCACTTCCAAAAAATTGAAAAAAAATTTTTTTCTTCTAATCCATGCGAAATATAAACTTTATTTCAAACCAATCATTTTTGATTTGACAAAAGATTCAAAAATCTTTACACCGCACACTGTGCGTTCGAAGCGGTGGGTCGTAGTCGGATATCTCAAAGATATGCCGCTGATAAAAGAGACTGAGAAAAAGCACAACAGCATCTCTTTCCCGGTTTATATGCCTGTAACGCCTCTTCCTTACATAGGCGGTCTCGATCTCAAGGGAAATCCCGTGCATATTCGAGACAGCGAAGATGTAAAAGCTTTTGTGAAAGTAAAGAAACTTTTTGCGGCGAAGAAATATGAAGACTGCATAGAGGCAGTGGATGAGACACTTGAATTTTATCCAAAAACCCTTTTTGGCTCGGAACTCCTTTATTATAAGATCAAATCACTTTTTAAACTGCATGCATACCAAAACGTGCTGGATCTTTCAAAAGAGTATCTGCATAATTTCTCTTCAAGTGAAAATATTCCTGAAATTTTAATGATGACGGCAGTTTCCTATTATAAAAACGGCCAATATACAGATGCCGATTACTTCTTCGACAGGCTTTTCAGTGAGCATGCGGATTCGGTATATACGAAGTGGGGATATATATACAAAGCGGATATGGCTGTAGATTCCGGAGAAGACTCAAAAGCGATCAAATATTATAAAAAAGCCCTTTTGACGACACGCAGCATGGATGTTGCCGCAATGGCCGCTTTCAAACTGGCACGCTTGTATGCGACCGAAGGGAAATACACACAAGCAAAGAAATACATAGATAAAATCTTGAAGGCAAAAGAGGAGTTCTTCTACAAACATTATGCGATGTCTAAAAAACTGATGTTCGATTTGGCCGACTCCGGACATTATCTTTTGGCTGCAGAGATAGATGAAGCAATTCTCAAATACATGAAAAAGAAAGAGGACGAATATGAAACGGATTTGTATAGTCTGGGTATATGGCTTGCAAAAACGCCGCAAAAGAAAAAGGCTGTTGCAGCACTCGATCGATATATAAAAGAGTTTAACGACGGAAATTTCATAGAAGAGGTTGAAAAGACGCGTGATGCTATATTTTTCACATCTGAAAACAGGGATGCCAAGAAACTGCTGTCAAAATACGACAAACTTATAGAACGTTACGGATACAGTGACCCGATAGGGCAAAGAGCATTATATGAGAAAGTGAAACTAATGCTGAAGAAAAAGATGTACAGCGACGTTTTACAACTGAAAAACGAGATCCTGAAACTCGATGAGACACTCTATCATGACAAAGAGCAACTTATACAAAAAGCGGCACTGGGACTTATGGAGAGTGCGCTCAAAAGCAGGCAGTGTCAAGTGGTTCTCGATATACAAAGCGACTACAATGTAACGGTCTCAAGCAAGTGGGATTTTGGATTGTATGACTGTTTTGTCAAAGCGGCAGATTTTACAAAAGCCAAAAAGATCGCTGAGCGGAATTTGGAGATAAAAGATATAAAACTTAAAAAAGAGTGGTTGTACAGATACGCCAAAGTGGACTTCGCGACCGGAAACTACTCTGAAACTATCGATGCCGTAAAGGATCTGCTAACACTTATAGATAACATCAAAAAGAGCAAATATAAAGATATCTATCGTGTGCTCTTTGATGCATATGACCGACTTGGCGACTTTGACGGAATGGTGGCTACGATTCAGAAGATCGAGGAGCTTTTTGGCCTGAGCTACAAAGACATCGACCGCTATGTCGATATGATCAATATGGGTGTGACTAAAAAGGATGACAATATCATCATAAAATATGGTAGAAAGCTCTATGATTTGCAGCAGCGAACGGGATCACATGCACAAAGTCCGTTTGTAGAGTTCGCACTCTATCAGGCATATATGGATAAAGAGGAGTATAAAAAGGCATTAGAAGTTATCAGCTCACTTGATGATGTGAAGCTTTCTAAAAAGGAGAGGGCAAGACAGAAGTACTTAAAAGGGGCCGTCCTTGATAAGCTGTGGAGAAACGAAGATGCCAAAAAGGCCTATGAAGAGGCGATCAAAGCCGATCCCTCTTCTCCGTGGGCGAAACTTGCCAAGAGTGCATTGGAGCTTGATTAACTCTGCTGCAGCTCTTTGAGTTTTGAGAGAACCTCTTCTACGTGTCCTTTGACTTTTACCTTCTCCCAAACTGCGCGGATAACGCCCTCCGGATCGATGATGAAGGTTGAACGTACGATCCCCATATATTCCCGTCCATAGTTTTTTTTCAGCTGCCAGACTCCAAACTGCTCAAGTACCGTGTGCTCTTCGTCACTCAGCAGCGTTATACCCAGCTCTTTTTTCTCAATGAAGTTGCGATGCTTTTTGGGTGAATCGGCACTCACTCCTATAACGATGCTTCCAAGCTCTTCAAACTCTTTAAGATGTGTAGTGAAGTCGATCGCTTCGGTCGTACATCCGGGTGTGTTGTCTTTGGGATAGAAGTAAAGTACGATCCACTTTCCAAGCAGGTCGCGCATGCATATCTCCACTTCATCCTGATTTGGCAAGCAAAAATCTTCAACTTTTTGTCCAACTTTTAACATGGAGTCTCCTTTTGTTTTAGTATACGAATAGTAGCAGATAAACCCAAATACCTGTAAGCGATGTAAGTGTTACCCCGCTGAAAGTGATCAGTCCGTCACGTCTGTGTCTGCCGAGTCTGACCTCCTTTTGCGCACTGAGAACGGTAAATGTCCAAAAAAGTGTTGTGGAGGCTGCGATGGCTATGTGCAGAACAAGCACGGCAAAGAGGTAGCTGTGTGCTACCGAGCTTGTCTCTTCGAATGTTTTGAATCCTCCAAGAGCACGTACACCGGCTTCGAAATAGAGTACCACGGCGATCGATGTCACATACAATATGATCTGATAGAGCATATGGGCTTTATAGTACTTTTTCTGTGCAAGTTTAATACCGCCAAAAAGAAGCAGCGGCAAAAGCACGACGATGAGAGTGACTTCATCCATAAAAAGAGGGGCGCGGGTACCGAAAAATCCGGGTTTGAACATATACTCCATCATTTTTTCCTTTTTTGGACTCTATAGTAGCATATCAAGAGCAATGAAACGATAAGAAGTGTTGCGAATGTGATCTCTTTGAGATAGCGATGCAGAATTTCTTGCTCTTTTCCTATAAAATAACCAAGAAGAATGAGTATCAATGACCATATTCCCGCTCCCAAAGCGGTATAAAGAGTGAATTCGATTTTATTCATCCTCGCTATACCGGCAGGGAGGGAGATAAGCTGGCGGATGCCCGGAATCAGCCGCCCCGTAAATGTCGAGATATGACCGTGATTTTGAAAAAAATCATCGAGTTTGGAGAGTGTCGTTTCGGAAATGAAGAAGTATTTCCCATAGCGCAGGATGAAACGCCGTCCGAGATAAAGAGCTATGAAATAGTTGATAAACGCTCCGGCCAGTGAACCGAGGATGGCAGAAAGAAGTATGAAAGGAATGTTCATCTCTCCCTGATAGGCAAGATAGCCGGCAGGAACAAGGACAGCTTCGCTTGGAAAGGGGATAAAAGAGCTTTCAATCGTCATAAGGAAAAAGATCCCGGGGTAACCAAGATGCAATATCCATGCAACGAGCTCGGAAACAAAATGTTCTATCATTTTTCGACCGTTTCGGTAATTACTCTGAGGATATCGTCTGCAGCTCCTTTTTGAGAGAGCTGCATAAGTGACTCGCTTTTATCGGAGATATTTTCATCCAGGATATGCAGCAGCAGCTCTTTTGGCTTTTCATTCTCTCTTTTGAGCCAGGCAAGATTATTGTCGGCAAGGTACTTGGCGTTGAAGTACTGGTGGTCACCGGCAGCGTAAGGATAGGGGATATAGAGGGCGGGAAGAGCGTTTGCGGTGAGTTCCCAGAGTGTGCTTGCACCTGCACGGCTGACAGCCAGATCGGCTTTTTGCATAAGATCGTCAAGATTGTCGATAAAGCCGTAAAGTTCCACATCCAGCCCCATCTTTCCGTATGCCTCTTTGACACGGTCGAAGTCTCTTTCGCCTGCTTGATGGATGATTTTGATGCCTCTTTTTGTCAAATCATATGCCGTTTCGAGAGCCAGATCGTTGATCGCTCTTGCTCCTTGGGAGCCGCCGAGGAAAATAAGTGTACGGATATCCTCTCTTTTTCGAGCTTTTTCGAAGAAACGCTCCGCAACGGGATAAGCCTTGATGGAGGAACTTTCGTCGTAACTTGAGAAAAACCCTGCTGCATATTTTTTCAAAAGTGCATTGAGTCGTCCCGTTTTGGCATTTTGCTCATGGATAAAAAGAGGGATGCGAAGTAAGACAGCGGCAAAGCTTGCCGGTGCCGCACTGAAACCGCCTACACTAAAGACGACATCGACTTTTTCTCTTTTCAAGATGCGTATAGAGGAGAAGAAAGCTTTTAAAATCAAGAAGAGCGCTTGTATCTTTTCAACGCCTCTTTTGTTGACTACTCCGGTGGTATTGAGGAAAAATTTACGACTAAAAAGAGGAGAGTGCTCGAAGTATTTTTTATCTTGACCTGAGGTCGAACCGATATAGATACATTCAATTCCCTTTTTGTTCGCAGCCTCTGCCAGCGCTTTGGCTACGGCGAGATGCCCGCCTGTTCCTCCTCCCGTAATACACAGTTTCATAAATCAACCTTTTTGGAAATCATTAAAACCATTCCTATGCCAATGGAGGAAGCGAGCATCGAAGAGCCTCCGTAACTCAAAAAGGGTACGGCAATCCCTTTGATGGGGGTAATCCCGCTGATACCGTATGAGTTCAGAAGAAAGGAAAAGCTGATAACAAGTGCGATGCCAAGAGCGAAGAGCGAGAGAGTTTTGTCGGTAACTCGGTTGGCTATTTTAAATATACGAAGTATAATGAGAGTAAAAAGTGCGACAATAACGAAGATACCAAAAAACCCAAACTCTTCGGCCGTGCCCGATAAAATAAAGTCGGTATGCACATCGCTCAAAAATCCAAGCTTGAAACCGCCGTCTGCCAGTCCTACGCCAAACAGACCGCCATGATGTATTGCATTGAGAGAATGACCTATCTGATAAGGAACGACATCGATAGGGACACGCAGTTTTTGGGCATACTCGGCAGGGAAAATAGAGAGTACGCTGTCTTGCGCGATGGCCCACCATGATTTGACTCGTTCGATACGGTGGCTTTTAGAGACGATAAAGAGGATACCGGCTATGATAATTCCAAAAAACATCGTCAAGAAAAAGCGCATACTGCTTCCAGCAAAAGTGAGCATCACGATCATCGTCATACCAAGCACCATCACTTGACCGAGATCGTTTTGAATAAAGGCAATCATAAACATAACGATGAGAAACATCACCGCATAGGGTAGGAACACTATGGCTTCATCTTTGAGTTTGCTTTCTGGTTTATGTTCGATCTTGCGTGAAAAACTCCAGGCCAAAAACCATACGAATCCTACTTTGAAAAATTCTACGGGTGCAAGCGAAAAGCCGGCTATACGTATCCAGCGTTTGGCTCCTCCTACGGCATGTACCAAAGATTCAGGTAAAAAAGGCATAGCAATCATCAATAGAGCCGAACCGAAAAAAAGAGTAAATCCGAGAGGCTTGATCCATTTGTCGGGATCAAGTTGTGCAAGTGACCACATAATAAAAATCGCAGCACTTCCGTAAATAAGTTCACGGATAAAAAAGTGCAACGCACCTGTTTTGTCGAGTATAACGACAAATTCCGACATACTGTAAACGAGTATTATAGCAAAGGTAATAAGTATGGCAACATACGTAAAAAGTTTTCTATCGGCGCTGTGTGTCATTGTATTTTGTTTATTTTGAGGACGAATTCCACTTCCGGCTTGGCAAGATGCAGTTCTTTTGCTATCGTTTCGACCGAAACCCCTTGCTTGTAAAGCGAGATGATCTTTTCATCGTCATTGGCATGGATAGAAGAGGGAATCGATATCTGCTTTACACCGTTTTCGAGATTTGCGATGCGCGATTCAAGTTGCGAATCGATAGCGGTGATGGATGCCTGTACCTCTTGGAGTGTGAGAGCGAGCGGTTGCATCATATCGTAAACTGTTCGTTCTATCTCCTGGTATATCTCTTCATCGCTCATACATCGTTGGTTTTGTTCAATTTTTTTGCTCTCTTCTGAGAGTTTGTTGCGAAGATAAAAGAGGTCGCGATTGAGCTCCTCGACCACTGAAGCGATTGAGCGGATATTCTTGCTGTAAAGCGTGTCTTTTTCATAAACATAGTAGAGCAGATAGAGTATGATAAATCCCATTATCGCAACGACGATTTCCAGTTTGTAAGCGGTGACAAGCTCGACGATATTCATTTTTTCTTTTCCTTCATTTCGCGAATGAGTACACGCTCTCTTGCAGCAACGTAGCTGTTCCACTCCTTGATATCGCGATCATGCATTTTTTCTATTTTTGCTATCTGATTTGAAAGTGCTTTGAAGTAGACGGGAACGTCGCGTTTTGGGTGCACGGGCATGGCGATGCGGCCGTAGTAGAGTGTTTGCTCTTTGAGTTCGGGTGTTTTGATCTTGAAGTGCTCATATCCGATGGATTCAATGCTTGCTTTGTGCGGGAGCGGAACACGTTTAGGTTTTTCGTTTTTGAGCAGGGCTTCAAGATTGTCTACCTTTCTGTGGAGTTCGACAATGAGATTGAGCAGAACCGTATCGGTTTCGCTTGTCTCGCCTCTGGCTTTTGCGAGTTTGAGCCATTGTCCTATGGGATCGTCGTCACTCTCACTCAGGCTATGGTACTCCCGCTCGAATTCTTCAGGACTTAGATCTGCTTCTCCAAATTCGAGTTCGATAGGGGCTGGAACCAGACGGATGTTTTCTAACTCTTCATTCATGCAAAACTCCGATCGAGCACTATAAGGATAAAGAAGATGATGCCGAGATAACCATTGACGGTGAAGAACGCGCGATCGATCTTGCTGAAATCTTTTCGAACAAGTTTGTGCTCATACGTAAGCATCCCTGCACTTACGATCACTGCCAGCCAAGCAAAAAAGCCAAGATGCGTGATCCAGACAAAAAGTGCCCAGAATATGACGGTGAGTGCGTGAAAGAGTGCGGAGATAAAAAGGGTAGCTTCGGTTCCGTAGCGTGAAGGGATCGAAAAAAGCCCCTCTTGTTTGTCAAATTCTACATCCTGAAGCGAATATAGCAGATCAAATCCCGCAACCCAAAACATAACGCCAAGAGAGAGGATCACACTCCAGGGTGTGATCGTCGCACTGACAGCCACCACTCCCGCGATGGGTGCCAGACCCAGTGAGATGCCAAGGATGAGGTGTGCCAGTTCGCTGAAGCGCTTGAAGTAGGAGTAGCTCGCCAAAACGGCGAGGATAGGGAAAGAGAGCCAAAATGCCAGGGAGTTGATCATATAGGCAACCGCAACAAAGATAAAAGCGTTTACGCCGATAAAGATCAAAATGCTTCCCGCATCGAGCCTGCCGTCCACATTGGGGCGTGAAGCGGTGCGGGGATTTTTGGCGTCGATGTCGCGGTCGGCATAGCGGTTCACACCCATCGCAAAGTTACGGGCACTCACTGCTGCAAGTATGCCCAGAACAAGCAGCTTGAATCCAAACCATCCATTTGCCGCGACAATCATCGCGATAAAGATAAAAGGCAGTGAAAAGATCGAGTGAGTAAAAGCGACCAGTTCGTTGAAATCTTTGAGTTTCTTTTTGATAGTTTGCAAACTCTCTCCGGTTTTAAGTAATGAGGCAAAAATAATTTCATAACCCAACAGCAAGAAAAAGGTATAGATGCA
The DNA here is from genome assembly GCA_027052175.1 of Helicobacteraceae bacterium. GTDB lineage: Bacteria > Campylobacterota > Campylobacteria > Campylobacterales > Sulfurimonadaceae > S012-15. The sequence goes on from JALUFE010000057.1 coordinate 36,368, forward strand.
AGGCAGATTTTTTAAAGCGTAGCCAAAGCTACGGTGAGAAAATCTAACGCCGCCAGATATGCCTTTTTCTTGCTGCCCCTTCGGGGTGAGAGGATTTTCGCTCATCTTTGCACGAAAATCGCTTTGAAGTAGAATAACTACGACTACAGCAATTTTCATACAAATCTGAACGAAACTCATCTCATTGGGTATGAAATTATTTATGCCTCATTACTTATCATGATAATTTTTGATGATTCTACCCAAAAGTCGATATAATTTCGCTTATGAATCAACTTGCAATCATAGGTCCCACAGCTTCAGGTAAGAGTGATCTCGCTATCGAAGCGGCTTTGGAACACAACGCTTACATCCTCTCCATCGACTCGCTGGCTATCTACAAAGAGGCAGATATCGTCTCGGCGAAGCCCTCTAAAGAGGAGCTTGCTTTAGTGCCGCATTTTGGGATCGATGAGTTTTATATAGATGAGCATTTCAGTGTCGATACCTTTTTGAAGTTGTATCTCGATGTGAAAAAAAAGTGTGAAGCGGATCGTAAAAATCTTATCATTGTAGGCGGAACGAGCTTTTATCTCAAGCGGCTTCTTGAAGGGCTTTCACCGACACCGGAAATCTCTCAAGAGATTGCCAAAAAAGTGCAAATGATGTTGCGGGATCTGCCTCAATCTTATATGTATTTGCAAAAAAAAGACAGCGAATATATGAAAAATATAGCTCCGGGCGATCGTTATCGCATAGAAAAAGCGCTGCTTATCTTCGAAGCCAGCGGCAAAACACCAAGCGAGTGGTTCTCGCTCAATCCTCCCAAATCGGTGATCCAGAACTTAGATATTTACGAGATCGACGTGGAGAGGGATGTGCTTAGAGAACGTATCCGCAAACGTACAAAAAAAATGCTTGATGCAGGACTTATCGATGAAGTTTGCTATCTTGAACACAAGTACACACGAGAGCCAAATCCGATGAAGGCCATAGGTATCGTCGAGACGTTAGAGTATCTCGACGGCAGATTGACCAAAGAGGAGCTCAAGGAGCAGATCATCATCCATACGGCGCAGCTGGCCAAAAGACAGCAGACATTCAACAAAAATCAATTTGAAAAAAAAGTGAGTCTGAAGTATGAAACGTTGCAGGAGAAGCTTGCGAGCCTCCCCTGGGATTAGTAGCGGTAGCGGATGTAGAAGCGGATATCTTGTGCTTTGTCGACATAAGCACCTCGATAATTTGCCGGCAAATCGGCAATTTTTATTGCGGCACCTGTCGTGTCTCCAAAGAAACCGTTGCTTCCCGTATAATCATAATCGATGTAAGTGTAGCGTATTTGTGCAGTGAGGATATCTTCCACCAATGGTTCTGTAAAATAAATCTCATAAGCACTTCCCCGTGCAGCGACTTTGGAGCCTATAAGTGTATCTTCCGCGAATGTGATACTTCTCCAATATTTGCTTCCCCAGTTGTATTCGACTCCCCATTTTCCTTCTTCTGAAATTAGAGAAGGCATATTCAGCCCTATCCAGGCGGAATAACCCGTTACACTTTTGCCTTTTTTTTGTGCGTAATTCGGATCGAGCGGTGAATGGAACATATCTTGGCCTTTGTCGGGATCGGTTTTACTCATGGCACCGCTTAGGAAAAAAGTCGTGTCGTCAAGAAAGTCGCTGATGCCGTCCCCGATTCCGTCGGCTATGAAACTCGCGGTGAAACTGTGCATATTTCCTACGGTTTGAAAGCCGCGAAAAACATTTCCTGCGATATTGGCATCTATAAGATTGGCAGCGTAATAATATTGTGTCGTGAACGTATATTGTCCGTCACTGTAAGGCTCGAAAATGAAACCGGCCAGATCGATTGTAGGCAGTGCATTTGGATCATCGGCGTAGGGGGGATTCATACCTGTAATGTTACCGTTCTTGTCGGTTGAGAAAAATTTACTCGAAGCATTGGTCAGACCGCGTCCGGCACAGAATTTGATATACATTCCGCTTACCCATTCGTCAAATCCGAGTTTCGCACTTGCTCCGTCGAACTCGACATTGATGCTGTGTCCGTTTGGTGAAGCGGGAGTATCGTCGTCACGCAGATTGATAAGATGGCCGTTGGTAGAGGGACGGCGACCGATACTGAATGTCCATGACACAGGAGAGCCGAGCAACTGATTGTCATGATAGAAAAAGTAAGCGTTTTTGACACGTACCTTCCCGTCGTAAGGGTTTTCGTTCGTTATCCAGTCGAAATCCTCCATAGGAGTGTAGCCGCTGTAACTACGTGCACCAAATGCCTTTTGGTATGCGAGCTGTCCCTTGAAACTGAGCTTGTCCGTTGCGGCCCAACTCATGTTCAGCCACAATCTGTTTGTTAACAGGGCATTGTTCTTTTTCTTCTTGCCGTCGGCCATTTTGTAGTTGAGATTGTCGACTGCGAAACGGTAGTCGACGTTGAATTTGAGATGATTGTTTCCAGTCGCTTTGCTCAGTTCTTCAACATTTTCTTGCAGATCGGCGAGAATCTCTTTTTGATCTTCCTCTTCATCGTTTTCTTCATCCTCTTCATTTTCTTCGTCTTCCTCGTCGGAAGCGGCCGGTTCATCTTTATCAACCTCTTCATCACTGCTTGCTTTGGAAGCTGTTTCATTTTCATCATTCGCAGCTTCTTCATTCGCAGCTTCTTCGTCAACAGAACTTTTTTTTGAAGAAATCTCTTTGGAAAGTGCTTCGTTTTTGGCTTTGAGATTATCTATCTCGGACTCCAGTTGTTGCATCTTCGTTTCCATTTTCATAAACTTTTCATACATGGTCTCGGCGTTGAGAGT
>JALUFE010000058.1 GCA_027052175.1 Helicobacteraceae bacterium
AGAGAGTGACGATAAGGATGATGAAGCGGTTCTTGATGCTGGCATCTATAAGTTTTTCTATCATGATAATTTCCTAATACAGACTATTGATCTCGGCGTCGCTGTCCATCATAAACATCGCACTCTCAACAATCGTATCACCCTCTTTGAGACCTTTTTCAACGATATAACGATCTCCTATACGCTTGACTTTGACCTCAACGGGCTCGAACTCGCCTTTGAACTCCGTTGCCAAAAAGGCGTAGTATTTGCCGTTTTTGCGTATTGCGGCAGAGGTCGGAACGACAAGACGCTCACCCACCTTTTTGCTCGCTTCGACTTTGGCGTACATCCCGGGATAGACCTCACCGTCGTTTTGTACGACGGTTCTCACCGTACAACGGGACTCCTTTAGACCCAGTTTTGGTTCGATGATGTCAAGTGCGGCTTTATAGCCTTTTTTCAGCCCGTCAAACGAGACATCGAAGCGCTTCACACCACGCACCCATTCGATATCGGTGTCGTTTACCTTGATGCGTATCCATACATCCGACAAAGAGACGATTGCAAACAGCTTACCGCCTTTTTTGAAGCTGCTTCCTTCATTGACGCTTTTACTGAAAATATAGCCGCTTCGCGGAGCGTAAATGGTTGTCAACTCTCCGGCACTCCCCTTTTTTACGACTGCATCCACTTCGCTTGGTGCAACACCAAGAAGCAAAAGTTTGAGTTTCGCGCTTTTGATCATCCCCGGAGCGTTTTGCCTCTTGCCGTAACGATAACTTCGCAGATACTCATCCTTGGCTTTGAAAACTTCCGGTGAGTAGACTGTAGCCAGCGGCTCGCCCTTCTTGACATATTTGTAGAGCTTGTCGGCATAGAGTTTCTCGACATATCCTGAAAATCTGGGAACGACATCGCTGACTTTCGATTCATCCACGGTGACATAGCCGTAATATTTACGCGACAAACGCACATCCTCTTTTTTCACTTTCGTTGTCACGACGTTAAAGTGCTGGGTCACTTTCGCCTGATCCGCCCAAAGGGTGAGTCCAAGCAGCAGGGTTAAAAGTATCGTTTTCATTTAAGATCTCCTCGCAGTTCTTCTATCTTTGATTTCGCTGTATAAAATTTCGTTACGGCATCGACTGCCTGCTCATCGAGTTTAAGTTTTCGTTCCAAAATATCGATATACTCAAACAGGCTCGTACCGTTTTGGATCATCGCTTCGCTGATCTCGAGCATATGCGCTATTTGGGGCATCGTCTCCTCCTTAATGATCTTGTAGATGCGATACTGCGCTTTAAGCAGTGCATACTGCTCCTCGAAACTGCGAAGCACGAGGTTTGCTACATCCGCTTCTTTTCTCTTGGCTTCGAGTTTGGCTATCTTGGCTTTTTGCAGCTCGATATCCTCTTTGGAGTAGATCGGCAGCGACATCGATATGCCGAAGTTCATATAGTCGTCGAAATTCTCTCTGTAAGCATAGGTGGCAAGGAGATTGACATCAGGGTAGTTGTTGGTATCGGCAAGCTCTATAGCGGCATCTTTTTTGCGTAACTCGTTTCGAACGATTTCCAAATCGGCGTTTTTCACTCCAAACTCTTTTGCGTCGTAGTGTGGAAGCTCTGTAACGGCAAGTTGTACATCCACACTTCTTACCTCATCGTTGACAAGATAAGAGAGACGCTTTTTCGCCGCTTCAAGCAGTGCTTCATAGCGTGTTTTCTTTATCTTCAGCTCCGAGAGGCTGAGTTTTGCGCTCATGATGCCCATATGGTTTTTACCCATATCTTCACTGGCACTGTAGGACTCGTACAACTCCTCACTCGCTTTGGTCAACTCCATATACTCATCCACGATCTTCAAAAGCTGCTGCATCTCCCATACTCTGTATGCTTGCTGTTTGATCGCAGCTACAAGAGCGACTTTCGCTCTTTGGAGTTTTGAGCGTTCGATTTCCACATCGCCTCTTGCCACATTCTTCTTCTCTTTTCGTTTATCCCACCAGTAGATCTTCTGTCCAAACGTAACCGTGGCCTGGCTCATCGCTTGATCGCTTGGCAGTGTGTTTTTCGCAATCGAGAGTGTAGGATTGGCGAAAATATCGGCACTTTTTTCATTTTTCTTTTTTTTCTCTATACGTTTTTCTATTACAGCCAGAGAAGTCGCCGAAGTAAGCGCTTTTTGTATCAGTTCTTGAAGTGTCTGCGCCTGTAAAGCGGTCAATAACACAGAGATCAATATCAAATGACGCATATCATTTCCTTTTTCTGTTTCCAGAATGTTATCAACAAACTGTGTAAAGAGTGTGTAGTTTTTGCTCAAAAAAGATATATTTGTGATATATAAGTGATATTTATAAACTTCTTCACAGCTATGCTACGATAAGATTGTGTTATGTCAAAATTTCGTATCATCAGTCTGAAAAAAGCATTTCTTATTATATTTTTTTATATTCTCGTATTTCTTGTCTATGGTTACTACTCCTACAACAAAGAACTTACGCAGCAGCTTCAAGAAGTAGACAGAGAATTGATAATGGGTGCTCATGCCGTTACCTGTTTGCTGAGCCAGAATTATCATCACGAAGGATTCGATCCTGCCAAAATATCAAAAGAGAGAGAACTGAAAAATATCAAAAAACTCTCAAACTTCATCCACTATACCAATCTTGCCTACATCTACTCTCTTATACGTGACAAAAAGGGCAACATCCGTTTCTCAAGCTCCAGTGCCAAAGAGAAGGAGCTCAAGCAGAATTCTCCGGATTTGTACTCTTTCGGCATTTACGACGAGGCATTGGCAAAAAGGATATTCGAGAACAACATCACCAAACCGGTCTTCAACACTTCCAAAGACAAAGGGGGAGAATTCCACAGCGTCTATATCCTCAAATTTGCGCCGGACGGCTATCCCTACATCGTCGGAGCGGACTACGACAACCTCCGTATCGCCTCGTTCAAAGAGCATATCTTGAAAAAGATAGCCTATCTTATTGTACCACTGCTCTTTTTCATCGTGCTCTATGTGTTTGCAAACTATTTCGTATTTATCTATCTGCGCAACTCTCTCACAAAAAAATCACAAGCGCTCAGAGAAGCTTTGGAATACGATCCGCTCACAAAACTCCCGACAAAACGCAAACTCATCGAAGATATCAAAAATACGGATGAAACACTTCCCATAGCCATCCTCGATATCGATAAGTTCAGCATAATCAACGATATATACGGGACCGATTACGGCGACAGATATCTCCATTACACCGCTACCGTCCTTCAAAACAGAATACTCGCTAAAATGCGGCTTTATCGTCTCGATTCGGACGCGTTTGCCATCATATGCGTGCAAAAGAAATCGCTTGAAGAGTTTTCCAGACACATTTCGGAGATTCTCGCCTCCTGTGCAACCAAAAACTTCATCTATAAAAATTACAGCTCCAAAATTTTTTTAAGTGCCGGTATCTCTGATACCGTAAGAAGAGACAATCCCCTCATCCGTGCTGAAATCGCTCTAAAAAAGGCCAAAGAAAAGGGGCAGAAGTTTCTCATCTACTCCGAAGATATCGACTCGAACAACCATAACAAAGAGGTGCTCGATGAGATTATCGACGCTATCGAGCACAAACGCGTCTTTGCCTATTTGCAACCTATTTTCGATGTCGAATCCGGACGCATCGTCAAATATGAAGCACTTATGCGATTGCAAAAACGTGACGGCACGATAGCAGCACCTTTTTACTTCCTCGATAT
>JALUFE010000059.1 GCA_027052175.1 Helicobacteraceae bacterium
CTAGTGAGAGACCGATACCAAAGCCCTTCTCTTTTGCATCCTCTTGGTAGTAACTATCGAAGATGCGAACGAGTTCGACTTCGTCTATCCCCTTGCCGCTGTCGGTGACACTGAGTTTGTTATCGGTGAATTTGACGATAATTTTACTACCTTTTGGTGAATATTTCACACTGTTGTCTATGAGGTTGTCGATCACTTTGGCAAGACCTATGGCATCCCCTTTGATTGTTGCCCCTTGGCACTCAAACTTTATGGGGTGGGAGGGGTAGAGATTTTGCAAGAACTCCACGCGATCTTTGAGCACTTCACATATCTTAAACTCCTCCTCTATCTTCAAAGTGGTTTGGGTTTTGATAAGGTAGTCAAGCTCGTTGTAGCGCTGTTGGAGCATCTTTGCCGCACTCTCGATGCGCTCTAGTCGCTTGAGAGTTTTTTGATCGGTTTGTTTTCTTTTGAGCATCCCGAGGTTGCTCATGATTGTTGCTATAGGGAGGTTGAGTTCGTGGAGTGTCTGGCTGGAGAGTGAGCGCAGATGCTCGATGTACTCCATAAGCGGCGCGGTTGCAAGTCTGGAGAGCATAAAGGCTGAAAAAACTCCAAGCGCACCCAAAAGAGCGACGATAAGGGAAAGAGGCAGATGTAAGACATCGTGTAGATAGTAAAAAAGAGCGATATAACCGCCAAGCGTGACGATGTAGAAGATCGCTACAAAGAGCTTGAGACTACGAAACAAAGCGGTATCCAATGCCTCGGATATTTTCGATATTGAGATCCGATATGTGCTGCTTGAGGCGGTTGATATAGACGCGTATGGCTCCCTCGCTGCCACTCTCGCCATATCCCCAGATAGCGTCGATGATATGCTCTTTTGGGAGTGTCTTGTTTGCGTTTTGCAAAAAGAGCAGCAACAGTTCATACTCCTTTTTAGAGAGCTTCAGCGGTATGTTTTGATAACTTATCTGCATCGAGTTTGTATCGATCTCAAAATCACCTATCTGGGAAGGAAGAGGTGAGCGTGTGCGGCGCAGCAGTGCTTCGATGCGCAGCAGCAGCTCCTCGTTGTCGAAGGGTTTGGTGATATAGTCGTCTCCGCCGCTTGCAAAGCCCTCTTTTAGTTTCTCTTTTTTGGTGTGGGAGGTCAAAAATATAGCCGGAGTCGTATCGTCTGCATTGCGCAACTCTTGAAGCAATGTGATGCCATCAAGCAGCGGGAGATTGATATCCACAAGATAGAGGTCGAAGTTTTGTTCGTATGTAAGTTCGAGTGCCTCTTCGCCGTTGACGGCATGGGTGACACTGTATCCCTCCTCCTCAAGCAGGTCTTGAACTGACTCTGCAAGGAGTGTGTCGTCTTCGATAAGGAGTATGCTATTCGACACTCTCAATCGACCATCCTATAGCCGACCCGGCGTACATCGGTACGACGTTGCCGTATTTTTCAGGGACGACGAACTCTTTTTGAACCAGTGTGACCTCTTTGAACTCGGGACAGATACCGTAGATGCTCTGGGCATTGTCACTGACAAAAGCCTGCAGGTTATCGAGTTTGTCGTACTGATCAAAGATCTCGCAGAGAAGCTGCAGGGCTATCGGGGCGGTAAAGACGCCCGCAGCGCAGTGGGAAGCCTCTTTCTTGTTTTGCGGATGTGGAGCGCTGTCACTGCCAAACATCACTTTTGGATGCGCTTCGAGTGCGACATTGAGTAAAGCATCGAGATCTTCGGGGCGTTTGGCGATCGGTTTGCAGAAGTGGTGTGGCATCATCATCCCGCCTATGACGTCATCGAGAGTGAGCAGCAGGTGATGGACCGTTATCGTTGCATAGAGGTTGTCGTATTTGTCGAGCATCTCGACAGCATCTTTGGTCGTGATGTGCTCCATGATAATCTTGAGATCCGGAAAGTTTTTGGCAAGCAGTTCGTAGATGCTCATAAATTCGCTCTCTCTGTCCATCACAAAACCGGCAGTCTCGCCATGGACACAAAGCGGTATGCCAAGATCGCTCATTGCCTCAAGTGTTTCACGCATCGCTTCAATGTCGAAGTCCTTTACACCGCCGTCACTGTTTGTCGTTGCACCGTCCGGATAGAGCTTGACAGCGAGAATTTCTTCTGCGACATCTTCCAAAAAGGCTTTGTCGTAGTTTTTGTAAAAGAGCGTCATATAGGGCTCGAAATAGTCGTTGGGAACGGCTGCCATGATGCGCTCTTTGTAGGCTTTGACATCCTCTTTGGATGTAACGGGCGGAACGAGATTTGGCATAACGAGCGCGCCACTGAGACTGTAGGCACTGAGTGGTGCGACGGTTTCGAGCATCACACCGTCGCGAAGGTGTAGATGCATATCAAGGGGCATTATGAGTGTATGGGTTTTCATTTTTTCTCTTTTTTGGTGAAATTATAGCATAGAGGAAGTTTTGCAAGAAGTCTAAAGTATAAAATGTGTCATTTATTGTAGATTTGTCCCCCTTCATCCTTATCGATACTATGGGAGGATGGGCTGAATACCCGCATTAACGTTACGCATTATACTGAAGAAAGATTGAAATGTACGGATAGAAAATTACATTTTTGATTTCTCAAAGAAATATCTTTGGTATTGATTAAAATTTAGTCATAATGATTGCCCATTTGCAGCTCTTTTCCCATATAATTACAAAAAAATATTGGGATGAGATACTATATGAACAGACTGCAAGAAGCGTATGAAGCAAGATCGAAAAAACTTAACAAAATTGAAAAACTCAAGCAATCAAAAGATGCTTTTGAAGCGTGGGAGAGGCTCGAATACTTTGCACAAAACGGATATGATTCCATTCCTGATGAGGATAAAAGCTACTTTTTGAAATGCTTCGGTATCTATGACAGACCAAAAACACCGAAACAGTTTATGCTCAAGCTTCGTATTCCCGCTGGGCATTTAACTTCAGTGCAGGCGCGTGTAATAGGGGAGTGCGCAAGAGAATTTGGACGTGATTATTTAGATTTGACGACACGTATGCAGTGTGAGCTGCGCTATCTCGATATAGAAAATCTTCCTGTCATTCTCAAACGCCTTGAAGCTGTCGGCATCAACGCATATCAAACAGGTGTAGACAATATTCGTGGTATTATGGGTGATCCATTCGACGCACTCGCACAAGATAATATCCTCCCATCACACGAAACACTTTTAGCGATGCAAGATGAGATACTTTTTAAAAAAGAGTGGGTATCTCAACTGCCGAGAAAATTCAATGTCGCTATAACCGGCTGTATGAGTAACCGCTGCAATGTTTTCGTACATGATCTTTGCTTCGTACTTGCCAACAAGGAAGGCCTTTACGGATACAACGTATATCTTGGCGGAAAAGTCGGCAAAATAGCAAAGAGTGCCGATTTGTTCGTCAAGGACAAAAAGGAAGCTGTTGCCTGTTTCAAAGCGGTCGTATCACTTTATAAAAAATACGGCTTTAGAGACAATCGTAATAAAAATAGGCTCTCTTTTCTTTTGGAAAGTGTCGGGATGGAGGCGTTTACGCAGGCGATTAGAGAAGAGGCAGGCATCGAGTTCGCATCCGCAGGTGTGACGCTGACAAATATAGACTATTTTGAGCCGGACAGTGGCAAAGTACAGTTGTGTGACGGTGCTTTTGCCGTGCATGCTGTTGTTCCTTCGGGTATATTTAAAGGAAGTGCCCTTGTCGAAGCGGCGGAACTTGCAGAGAAGTACGGAAGTGGTGAGCTCCGTTTCGATATGGAACAGTCTCTCTATCTTCTTGGTGTCAAGGATGTGGACGCACTGTTGCAAGAGAGTTTTTTTGAACGTTATAAGAGTGTCTCTTCTGCATATTTTAATCACCTTATAGCCTGTGCGGGGACGGAACACTGTCCTTTTGGTGTTATCGAGAATAAAAATGATGCGATAGCGATGGCGGACTACCTCTCTAAAGAGGTGCCTTTGCCGGATGATGCGAGAGTACGGATGTACTGGAGTGCCTGTCCGAAAGGATGCGGTATTCATGGGCTTGGTGATATCGGTTTTGAGGGATGTAAAGCGAAGTATAACGGTGAGAGTACGAGTGGTGTGCATATCAGTGTGGGCGGGAAACTCGTTAGTGAAGGCGAAGAGGGGCATACCGTCATCAAATCCGTTCCACTTGTGTTAGCCAAAGAGTATGTCGCTTCGCTTGTAAGTGAGTATAAAAGACTTCGTAAAAAGGGAGAGAGTTTTGAGAAATTTTATGACAGAATACTCTCGAACTACTCTTACGCGGCAGTCGGCTTTATGATGCGATTTTTGGCTTATGCCAAAAAATACGGCATTGATATCAAAGAGTTCGGTTTTTATGAAAAAGTCACTACTTTGAAAAACGAAGAGTTCGAAGTCTTCGAATTCGGGCGAAAGCTCTACTATATTTTGACCAAAGAGGAACCGTATACTGCCGTTGAGCGTTTTACAAACGCCATCAAAAGCGAAAAACCTCAGGATATCCGAAAACTCGTTCCAGAAATCGATGAAAATGTGGCTGCTTTGATCGAGCGCTGCATCCATCCTGACGAGGAAAAACGGGCTCTTGTTTTCTCTGAACTGGTAGAGTATATTGTACTTTAGTTAGTCGACTTTGTGGAGAGTGTTGGTATCGGTATGTTCAAATACCGCTCCATATATATCCACAAGTGTGGTTTCATAGTAGTGGAGTTCGTTCTCTTTTAGACGGATTTTGATGTCGAAGGCTACTGTTTTGGCTTTCTCTTTGAGAAATCGTGACTGGACGACGGTATAGTCTTCGTGCTTGATATCACTGACCGCTTTGAGCAAAATTTCTCCATCATCCCTTACGTGTGCCGTTCCGCTTGCAAGCAGGCACAATCCTCTTGGAATGGCAATGGAATGCATCACAACTTTTTTCTCTTTGTCCCACATCCAATAGCCTGTTTGATTGTGGATGACTATATTGTCCTCTTTACGTGTGATTATCTGATGGTAGTGTAGAGCTGCAAGGCGCTGCTCATTGGCATTAACGATCTCTCCAGCTTCTGAAAATGTAATAGTCTCGACAAAAAGATTTTCTTCTCTATCTTTCTCTTTGTCAGGAGCGATATCGATCCCTTTGTCTCCTTTAAAAGTGCCTATAAGCCCTCTTATCGGTCCATAATCTATCTCCATCTTCACTCCTTTTGTTTGTAGTATACAATGTTTTTTATAAGATTAAGTTTCATAGTATTATAATAAGGTAAAGAGGAGTTGCAAATGAAACTACATGAAGTGCTCAAAAAAGAGATAGAAAATATTGATGATCGTATAATCGAAATACGTCACGAAATACATCATAATCCTGAATTGTCTGGAGAAGAGAAGGAGACCAATCTTCTTTTACGTTCCATTTTCGATGTGGAGGGTATTCCCTATAAAACTTTCAAACACCATTACGGTCTAGTAGCCGATATCATCAAAGATCCTTCACTGCCTACGGTTGCCATTCGAGGTGATATGGACGCACTTCCGATGCCGGAGCACAGTGAAAAACCTTATGCTTCCGCAAAAAAGGGGATCATGCATGCTTGCGGCCATGATGCTCATACGGCGATAGCGCTTGGTACCGCTCTTGCACTCAACCGTCACAAAGAGGAGTTACCGGGAAATGTCCGTGTTATTTTTCAGCCTGCAGAAGAGGTGCTTGATGGCGGTAGTGAGCAGCTGATAGCCGATGGTGCACTGGAGGGGGTGAGTGCGATATTCGGACTGCATGTCTATCCATATCTCAAAACAGGAGAAATAGGCTACAAATATGGTGTGATGATGGCATCTGCGGATACTTTCAGTTTCGATATCTATGGAAAGACGGCGCATGGTGCCAGACCGCATGAAGGGATAGATGCTATTTTGGTGGCTTCCATAGCGATCACCTCGCTCAATCATATAGTCAGTCGACGCATTGACCCTCTGCATCCTGCCGTCATCTCGATGGGTAAGATTGAAGGGGGAAATGCTCCTAATATCATCAGTGATTTTGTAAAAGTAAGCGGGACGGTACGTACTGTCAATGCGGAAGTGAGAGAGAAGATTCCGCAAATGATGGAAGAAAGTTTAAAAGGTGTTTGTCATACGATGGATGCGAAGTATCATTTCAATTACCAATTTGGACCGCCTGAGCTGAAAAACGATGACAAGATGGTCGACATACTTAAAAAGGTAGGAAAAATGGTTGTCGGAGAAAAAGGGTTGGTAGATTTGAAAGATCCTGTGATGGGAGGCGAGGACTTCTCCCGCTATCTGCAGATAGTTCCAGGGGCTTTTTTTCGACTTGGTATATGCAATTCGGAGAAGGGAACTTGCATTTCACAGCACAATACCCGTTTTGATGTCGACGACGATGCGCTCGATATCGGGATGAAGATGTTGGCTTTAAGTGCCGTTGAAATATTGAGAGAAATAAGATGAAAAACAGTGTCTCTTTAAGTATACCGAGTCAGAAGCGTTTTGTCCGTTTCGCTTTAAAGATAGTGGAAGAGGCGACGGATTTGGTCGGTTTTGATACTCAGAAGCGAGATGAAGTGTTGAACGCAACACGTGAGCTGGTCGAAAACGGTGTAAAACATGCTTATCCAAAAGGAGAGGTCGGCATTATCGATTTGGAAATCCGATTTCTGCCGCATGGTCTGAGCATAGAGGTGCATGATATGGGACTCCCTCTTGATTTTGAGCGTATTTACAAGACAACAAAAGGCGGTTTGAAAAGAGTGGAGGAGTATGTAGACAAGCTGCATTTTACAAATCATGGACAAAATGGAAAATCGTTTGCAATATTCAAATCCCATGAGAATATGGAAGTGCTGGAAGACACGATGCAGCCATACTCTGATCTGGAGGATAACTCTCCCTCGTCGCTCAAGCCGAGTTCCATTACGATACGCGACTATCAAGAGGGAGATGAAGAGGCTGTAAGCAGGCTTATCTACAGTAATTACACATACAGCTATTACAAGTCACTTTTTTACTATCCGAAAAAAATCAAGGAGTTGAATGAAAAAGGAGAGATTTTTTCTATTGTGGCTTCAGATGCAGCAACTGGGGTAGTGGGGCATTTCGCACTTGTAAAACTGCCGGATGCAAACTGTGCAGAGATAGGCGTTGCCGTTGTGCATCCGGATTTCAAAGGGCATGGCATTATGAATGCCATGCTGGAGCGAGTGCTGGAAAAAGCCCGACAGATAGGGCTTGATGCAATATTTGGCGAAGCCGTAATGCTGCATCCTTTTTCACAACGAGCCAACCTCTCTCATGGATTTGGAGAAAGTGCATTGATACTCGGAATAGTCCCAAACACCATTTCGTTGCGAGATAAAAATGCACTTCATACGGACAAACGTACCGCTGTATTCGTTGCATATAAAGTTCTGCGCAAAGAGAGGAAAAATACCATCTTCCTACCCAAGCGTTATGAAAAACTCGTTCGTAAAATTTATATGAACAACGGGCTTGAAATAAGCGAAGCGAAAAAAGAAGACGCGAAAGCGGAGCAGAAGATTACCTATGAGATGAGTTCTTATACCAATACTGCTACATTGGTTATCGACCGATTGAGCAGAAATATTCGTCATACGATAAAACACTATTTGATGCTGCTGTATAAAAAGCATGTCGATATGATTTTTGCCGATATCAACCTTATGCAGTGTGCAGAGATCGATGAAGTTGTAAAAAAGCTTAAAAAAGAGGGGTTTGTCTTTTCCGGTGTACTTTTTTACAGACGCAATCAAGATGATTATATGAGGATGCAGCTTGTCAATTCAGACAATGTCGAAACAAAAAGCATAGTTTGTTACTCTGGTTTTTGTCATGAACTTCTTGAGGTCATCAATCGAGAGTTGTCTGAAAAATAGATATAATTTCAAAATCTTTTTTGGAGCAGCAAATGGAGAAAAGAACAACGACTTTGATAATCGGTGCAGGTGGAGTAGGGCGTGTTGTAGCACACAAGTGTGTGCAGAACAAAGATGTTTTTGGGCGTATCGTGTTAGCCAGCAGGACACTCGCAAAATGTGAAGAGATTCAAAGTGAACTGCCTGAAGGTGCAATAGAGATAGATAACGTAGATGCGGATGAGACGCAAAATGTGATCGATATTATCAAAAAATACAATGCAGATATCGTTATCAACGTTGCCCTGCCGTATCAGGACTTGACGATTATGGATGCTTGTACGGCAACAAAAACAGACTATCTCGATACAGCCAACTATGAACATCCCGATCTTGCGAAATTCGAGTACAAAGAGCAGTGGGCGCGAGATGACGCCTTTAAGGAAGCAGGTGTGATGGCACTGCTTGGAAGTGGTTTCGATCCGGGTGCTACCAATGTCTTTTGTGCTTACGTGCAAAAGCACTACTTCGATGAGATCCATACCATAGACATATTGGACTGTAACGCTGGAGATCACGGTTATCCTTTTGCAACCAACTTCAATCCGGAGATCAATCTCCGTGAAGTAAGTGCAAACGGCCGCTACTGGGAGAACGGCAAGTGGATCGAGACCAAACCGATGGAGATCAAAATGGTTTGGGACTATCCCGAAGTCGGACCGAAAGAGAGCTATCTGCTCTATCATGAAGAGATGGAGTCACTTGTCAAACATATAAAAGGTCTCAAGCGCATCCGCTTTTTTATGACATTTGGTGAGAGTTATCTCAAGCACATGGAGGTGTTGCAAAATGTTGGAATGCTGGGTATCGAACCTGTAAAGTACAAAGATTGCGAGATCGTTCCTATAGAGTTCCTAAAAACGCTTCTGCCCGATCCTGCAAGTCTTGGTCCCAGAACGAAAGGAAAGACCAATATAGGCATAGTAGCCGAAGGGATCAAAGACGGTAAAAAACGGAAGATATACATCTATCAAGTGAGTGACCATGAGAAATGCTATGAGGAGGTCAAATCACAAGCTGTCAGTTACACTACAGGAGTACCTGCAATGATCGGTGCGAAATTGATGCTTGAAAAGAGATGGTACAAGCCTGGAGTGTGGAATATGGAGCAGTTCGATCCCGATCCGTTTATGGAGGAAATGAATAAGCAGGGGCTTCCTTGGAAAATCATCGAGATGGAGTAGATTTTGATATAATGGTAGCAAGAAAAAAGGAAGTGAGTACATTATGATGACATTTGAAGATATTGTAAAGCATATCAAATCGCTTCCGCCGCTTTCGCATAATACTTTGAAAATCCGGGACCTGTATGTCGACGGTCCTGAAAATGTAAATGTTATCAAACTGATCCGTTTTATAGAATCGGATGCAACATTGACGGCGAATGTTTTAAAGTTCGTGAATGCACCGAAATATGGTTTTTCAAAAAAAATATCTTCGGTTTCTCAGGCGGTGACACTCTTGGGGACCGAAGTTATTTACGGTATCGTTGTCGATAAAGCGATGAAAGAGCATCTCAAAGCGGATATCAGTGCATACGGCATAACCAATATCCAGTTTAATGACCTGTGTCATCTTCAAAGCTCGATGGTCATTCAATGGTACTCGGTGATAGATATACGGGATGCTCACTTTCTGGCACCGCTGGCGCTTATTATGGAGCTTGGAAAATTGATCATCGCAAAAGAGGTGGAAGAGAGCTCTTATACAACAATGTTTCGACGCGGACTTGGCAAAGCTGACGATATAGAAGAGTACGAATACGAATTGCTTGAAACGACATCCTATTACGTATCTGCGCTTCTTTTTGAGCACTGGAATCTCAATCCGCTTTTTATCGATATACTCAAGATAATGGACTTCGAACCCAAGAAAAAAGAAATGCGGGTGGAGTATTATCGAAATATTCTCGATGTCGTACGCACGGCCGTAAACGTAAAAGGGATTTTGACACAACGAAGTATCGATGACGCTGCGAAAAAGGTCAAAGAGATGGGGTTGAGTGATGCGACTTTTTTCCATGTTGCAAAGAGAATGCAAAGAATGTATGAACAAAGCAAAGGGCTTGCATAGATACGATGCAGACACCGGTATACATTTGTGAAGAGGCATTGCTGGAGAAAAATCTGAAACTTCTCGATTATGTGCAGCAAGAAAGCGGTGCAAAGATCATCCTTGCACTCAAAGGCTTTGCCATGCATTCCACGTTTGATATTGTTGCCAAGTATCTCAAAGGATGTACGGCTAGCGGATTATGGGAAGCGAGACTTGCACGGGAGGAGTTCTGCAAGTGGGATGCAAATGCGGAAGTACATACCTACTCTCCCGCTTTTAAAGAAGAGGATATTGAAAAGATCGCCGGCATAAGCGATCATATTGTTTTTAATTCGCCTGGACAGTTTGAGCGTTTTTACAAGAGAGTCAAAAGTATCAACCCTGCCATCCATCTCAGCTTGCGTGTCAACCCTGAGGTCTCTTCTTCACCGGTTGATCTTTATAATCCATGTGGACTTTACAGTCGTCTTGGAACGACACGGGAAAATTTTGATCCTTCGTTGGTCGAGAAACTCGACGGGTTGAACTTTCATGCGCTTTGCGAGCAGGATGCCGATGCACTAGAAGCTGTTCTTGCAGGTTTTGAAGAGAAATTTGGTGATTTTATCCCTAAGATGAAATATATCAATTTCGGAGGTGGACATCATATTACACGCAGCGGATATGATGTAGAGAAACTGATCAAACTTGTAAAAGATTTCAAAAAACGCTACAACGACATAGAGGTCTATCTTGAACCCGGAGAGGCAGTTGGCTGGGAGACGGGGTATCTTGAAGCGACAGTGCTGGACATCGTGCACAACGGGATGGATATAGCCATTCTCGATACCTCCGCAGAAGCGCATATGCCCGATACCCTCGCTATGCCATACAAGGCAAGAGTTAGAGGCGCGGGTGAGCCCGGAGAAAAGCCTTATACTTACCGGCTTGGAGGCAACACATGTCTTGCAGGCGATATTATGGGAGACTACTCTTTCGATGCACCGCTGCAGATAGGGGACAGACTCATCTTCGAAGATCAGATTCATTATACATTTGTTAAAAATACAACTTTCAACGGCATCAAGCTTCCTTCCCTGGCGATAAAGCGGAAAGATGGGAGGGTCGAGATAGTCAAAGAGTTTCACTATGAGGATTACAGGGACAGGCTTTCGTGAAATTATGCATTATGGAGTGGATGTGAAGAATGATAGAAGATAAAGAGAGATGGAACGAACGATACAAGGAAAAGCCCTTTCGTACATGGGTGGAGCCGTTATTGAAAAAATATATAGATGTTGCAAATGTCGGCTATGCACTCGATATCGCGTGCGGGGAGGGGAGAAATGCACACTTTTTGGCTGAAAAAGGCTTCGAGGTCGATGCGGTGGATATCAGCGATTATGCACTTTCACAGGTGAAAGAAGATCCTCGTATCCACAAGATAGAAGCTGATTTGGACTTTTACTCGCTTCAGAAAAACAAATATGATCTTGTTCTGAACATCAACTACCTCAATCGTCGTTTCTTTCACCAGATAAAAGAAGCGCTCAAACCCAAAGGTGTCGTGATTTTTGAGACATTCATCATTGCGCATGGAGATTTCGACAATCCGCAAAACCCCGAGTATCTTTTGCGAAAAAATGAGCTGCTGCATGCTTTTATCGATACTGATATTATATACTATGAAGAGCGGCTCGATGTCAATATGCGTGGAGAGAAAACGATGGTTGCTTCACTTGTGGCCAAAAAGAGATGTTAGTCGCTGTTGTACATATAACGTTTGAGCTTCCCGATGTTTGCGGACTGAAAGAGCGACGCAAATACCTCAACTCTATTAAAGAACGTCTCAAAAACTGTAATGTCAGTGTACTGGATATCTCCAAAGAGTATCCCAAAGAGGGGGAGATAGTGTTGAGTTTCCTCTCTTTGGATGCGGCAGACACCCAAAAGAGGATGCAACATATAGAAGAGATACTGGAGAAACGATATCCGGAGCTTTCGTTCGAGATCGATCTTGAAATTTTATAATCCTTCAAGCAGTACGTACCACATCCTTTCAATCTCTTTATCACTCAAAAAAAGGGAGCTTTTGTTTTCATAGAGCTCATACAAAGCTGATTTGGAGATGGAGAGAGTATGGGTGCACTCTTTGTGGGTCGGCAGAAAAGCGCGTATAAGAGATATGTCGTTTTTTATTGTTTCTCCACACAAAAAACATTCGAACTCTTTGTGCAGCCTTCCTTCATGTTCAAGCAGTTTGACATAGCTCTCTATGGCAACTCTTTTTGGATTTTGTTCCCCCCACTTTTGTGATGCTTCCAAAAGCAGATCGAAGTAGAAACTTTCAAGTTCTTGCGTATCTCGCAGATGAGGATAAAAAAGTCGGACAAAGTCCTGCCACAGGCGCAACAATTTGTAATTATGGATCCATTTGAATCCTATATGAATGACATCTTTGAGACGCCCTATTGTAGATTTGGGGCTTGATTCCACCTCAAAATCTATCAGAAAACCTATATTGATGCTACCATGCCGCGCGCCGTAAAATCTGTAAAGTGTTTCTAAGCCATTTTGAGATAGTATACTCACTATAAGATCTTCATCTTTGACTCTGTTGATGTTGATTATAAATCCCTGCATCTGCTTCTTAATTACACACTTTCGTTTTTTTTCTGCCAATTGATGCTATATTATAC
>JALUFE010000060.1 GCA_027052175.1 Helicobacteraceae bacterium
TTTTTGCCGGAGTATCTCAAAAAGGGAACGACTTACGATCCAAAGGACGGTTACCTTATCACCGCACGGGGCAACCCATACAAAAATGTCGTTAAAAAAGGGAACGAGGTCATCGTCCATCTTGCAAGCGGCAAAGACCTCACTCTAAAACCGCTCAAACTGCTTAAAAAAGAGGAGAAACTCTCCAAAAAAGCGCTTGTCGCGATGGACGCCATCACAGCACACAACGACAATATGGAGTGCTACACCTGCCACGACACATGGGTACCACAGTGCTACGGCTGCCATGTCAAGATCGACTATAGCGGCGGCAAGAAGAGCGTGGATTGGCTCGCTGCCGCACATGATCATGACATTCACGGTGCTACCGCCGTGATGCAGGGCACACTCAAAAAACACCTCATCGACGGACAAGTCACAGAAACACGCAGCTATCTTCGCTGGGAGGACGCTCCACTTGTACAAAACGGCGAGGGACGCATCTCCCCTGCGATGCCTGGATGTCAGGTCGTCATCACCGTTATCGGCAAAGACGGCAAAGCCGTGCAGCAAAACCATGTCAATATGATGCCCGACTACAAGCACCCCTCCTCCAAACGCAAGCTTCCCGGTATCGTGATGGCGGCAGTCCACTCCCACACCGTCCAAAAAGAGGCACGAAGCTGTGAGAGCTGCCATGCCAATCCAAAGGCGATGGGATACGGGATTGAGAGCGGCAAAATGTGGAGTGATCAAAGAGAAGACTGGAATGTCGGGCTTAAAACAGCCGATGGCAAAATGATCCCAAGCAAGTTCGTTACCCAAAAGCCGAAGATGGAGAACTTCGGGATTGACTGGAGCCGCTTTGTCGATGAGAACGGCACACCGCTGCAGACAGTGGACAACCACTGGAACCTTGCCGGACCACTCAGCAACGAACAACGAAGCAAACTTGATCGTCGCGGCGTGTGTCTTAGCTGCCACCAAAGCATCCCCAAAGGCAATCTTGCAGTATCGGCTATGACGCATATAGCGCAGATGGTAGGTGTAGAAGTGGACAAAAAAGAGCATGCATCCATCCTAAACAAAATCTTAAATCTCTCGGCATGGATGCAGATACTCTTACCGATTTTACTCATTTTGGCTATATTTCTACTCTATAAACGAAGGAGAAAAGCGTGAGAAAACTATTTGTACTTTTGATAGCAGGCTTTGTAACACTCCAAGCCGGCATCGTCATAAAAGAGAGCAGCTGTGATGTCTACACGACGGCACACAATCTTCAAAAGATTCTCAAACAAAAAGGCATCAAGACCTTCGCCAAGATCAACCACTCTGCCAATGCCAAAAGTGTCGGCATGCAGCTTGATCCCTCCATCGCCATCATCTTTGGCAAACCGAAGATGGGCACACTCTTGATGCAAGAAGACCCAAGCATAGGCCTTGATCTGCCGCTGAAAGTACTCATTTATCATGATAAAAACGGCCGCACAAAGATCGCCTATAAAGACGGCAACTACCTCAAAGAGCACTACAACATCAAAAAACACGCCAAACTCCTCAACAAAGTAACCAAGGTTCTTGAAAATATCACCAACAAAGTGGGACAATGCAAAAAAGACTGACAAAACAGGACGCACTCGATCTTATACGCAACGCCGATCTCAAAGAGCTCGGTCGTATGGCAAGCCAGCGCAAAAAAGAGCTGCATCCAAAAGGGATCACCACTTTCGTGGTTGATCGCAACATCAACTACACCAATATCTGCTGGGTGGACTGCAAGTTTTGTGCCTTTTACAGACATGAAAAAGATGAGGATGCCTATGTGCTTACATTTGACGAGATCGATGCAAAGATAGACGAGCTTTTGGAGATCGGCGGTACGCAGATTCTCTTCCAGGGCGGCGTGCATCCAAAGCTCAAGATCGAATGGTATGAAGACCTTGTAGAGCACATCCATACGAAATACCCACAGATCACGATCCACGGCTTTAGCTCCATCGAGATCGACTTTATCGCCAAAGTCTCACGCATCAGTGTCGAGGAGGTGCTGGAGCGCCTCAAAGCAAAAGGGCTTGCCTCCATCCCAGGGGCAGGAGCGGAGATACTCAGTGATCGCGTGCGAGACATTATCGCCCCGCGCAAGATCGACTCCGATGTCTGGTTGGACATCCACCGTAAAGCGCATAAGCTTGGCATCAAAAGTACGGCGACGATGATGTATGGGACTGTCGAGAGCGACGAGGACATCGTCGAGCACTTCGATATGATCCGCTCTTTGCAAGATGAAACAGGTGGCTTTCGAGCCTTCATCATGTGGAGCTTTCAGTCACAAAACACCGAACTTGCCAAGATCATCCCCGACCTGCCAAAACCATCTTCGAATCGCTATCTACGCCTTTTGGCAGTTGCCAGACTCTATCTTGACAATGTCAGAAACCTCCAGAGCTCCTGGGTCACCCAGGGCCCTTACATCGGCCAAATGGCGCTGAAGTTTGGTGCAAATGACCTTGGCAGTACAATGATGGAGGAGAATGTCGTGCGCAGTGCGGGAGCGGGCTTTCGAATGGCAAAAGAGGAGATGATCCGCCTTATCCGCGATGTCGGAGAGACACCCGCCATTCGTGATACGGCGTATAATACGCTTGAGGTATATTAGTCATTGGTCATTAGGGATTGGCGACCAAGAACTCACAACCAATCGCCATTGACTAATGACCAATGACCAAATCCAGGAGTTTTAATGAAACTACTTTTTTACATCTTACTAACAGGACAATTGGTTATGGCAGCAACACTACAGACTCTTCAAATAAAAAATAATAACATTCCTGTGATAACGGAGAAAGACAGACGTCTTCCCATTATCAATCTTCAGCTTATCTTTACCGTAAGCGGTTCCATCGAAGATGGTGACAAACCGGGGCTTGCACGTCTTGCAGCCTCCATACTTAATGAAGGTACACGCTCACACGGTGCTTCGAAGTTCGCCGAACTTCTTGCAGCCGATGCGATCCACCTCAGCGCACATGCCGGAACGGAGACCTTTGTTATAGAGCTAAGCACTCTTAAAGAGAAGGAGCAGACAGCCTTTATGCGTCTTAAAGAGCTCCTTGTCGATCCAAACCTGACAGACAAGGCACTTGATAAAGTCAAGACAAAAGTGCTTGGAGATCTCCAGGCCAAAGAGGATGATTTCGACTATATCGCAAACAAAAATCTCAAAAAGATCCTCTTTGAGGGTACACCTCTTGCCAATCCCGCTCTTGGAACCAAAAAGAGCATAGAAGCGATCACGCTCGATGATATCAAGAGCTTTCTCGTACACCATCTTGTACTTTCTCGCACTATCGTCGCAATCGGCGGTGATATCGACCAAAACGCGACCAAAGCGCTTGAAGGCATCCTTGACGTTCTACCTCAAGGCAAAAAAGGCAAACTTGGCTACTACACTGCAAGCGACAAAGAAAAAGAGCTTACAACCAAAAAAGAGACCAAACAGGCCTACATCTACTTTGGTGCTCCCTACAATCTCAAATACAATGATGAAGATGTTTATAAAGCACGTGTGGCGACCTTCATCCTTGGAACGGGCGGCTTTGGAAGCAGACTTATGGAGACAATCCGCGTCAAACACGGGCTTGCCTACTCCGCCTACGCACGTGTAAACTTCAACAAGTCGCACAGCTACTTCAGCGGTTATATGCAGACAAAACTGG
>JALUFE010000061.1 GCA_027052175.1 Helicobacteraceae bacterium
TGACTGTAGTGGCGAATGATCGCATCAACGGCTCTTTCAAGTTCTTCTACCGTTGCAGAGCGTGTTCTGATAATGGCACGCAGAGCATCAAATGAAAGCTTGTCCTCTGCTGTCTGTTCACTTTCTGGAAAAGCACTTTTTGTCGAATTATGAAGTGCTTCTTTCCCTTTTTTTGCCTTTTTTCTCTTTGTTCCGAAAAACAAAAAGAAAAATACAAGTAGCGCCAAAAGCACTATCAAACCGAAAAATCCGCGTATCAGTAACTCTACATCCATCGAGTTTTCCTAAATTTTTAAAAACTATAGCATATATAAGCTAAAAGAAAACAAATTTTGATATAATTGCAGTCTCTAAAAAACGGACAGGTGAGAGAGTGGTCGAATCTGCTCGCCTGGAACGCGAGTGCAGGGCAACCTGCCGTGGGTTCGAATCCCACCCTGTCCACCATCTTCTTTTCTACTCATATATTTTTGAAACAAGCAACTGCAGACTGATCCTATTATTGAATTCATTTTTATTGAGTGTATAACTACAACTGATGCGGGATGTTTTTGAAGGGTCGATCACTCTGCGAAACAAAACAAACTCGTGTGTTATCGTATCGTCTGGATGAAGACGCAATGTCAGCCTCGAGTGAGAACGATCCGTACCAAATGTTTTTGCATGTACGACTTCGGCATTCTTTGCGAAAAATTTCGGTCGCGTATTCGCTTCACCGTAAGGCTCGAAGCTTTCCAATATTTCCAACAACTCATCATCGATTTCATGTGCCGGAAGGATACCCATAATATCGTCTTTTGGAACAAAGGCATCTCTTGGAAGTGTTTTGGCACTTTCATTGAGTGCTTTTCTGAACTCCTCAATATTTTTTGCTGCAAGCGTCAAGCCCGCAGCCATTTTGTGTCCTCCAAATTTTTCAAGATATTGGGAGTTTTGCGCAATCAATGAAAATATATCGACCTCGCCCAGACTCCGAGCACTGCCTTTGGCCTTGTCTCCATCGATACTCAATACAATCGCCGGTCTTTCAAATCTATCCACAAGCCTTGAAGCCACAATCCCGACAACCCCTTCATGCCATCCCTCTTTTGCCACGACTATGACATCACTAAAATTTGCTTCTACCATGGCTATCGCCTCTGCAACCGCTTCGGCTTCTGTCTCTTTTCGAAACTCGTTGAGACTACCGAGCTTTTCGAACTGCTCATATGCTTTTTGTGTCGTTTCGGCACATAAAAACTCCAAAGCCACCGATGCATCTTCCAATCTTCCGGCAGAATTTATCCGCGGTGCTATCATAAAAGCAATATCTTCACTGGTTATGCGTGATTTGTTGAGAAAATCCCGAATGATAATCGATGCGGGGCGATTTGAATGCATAAGAAGACGTAATCCTCTTTTGACCAAAGCTCTGTTTATATCCACCAACGGCATAATGTCTGCAATGATGGCTATACATAGCAAGTCTAAAAACGAGCCCATATCAACATCTGCACGGAGCTCTCTTTTTAGCAACCCCAAAAGTAGCCATATGACCTCCGCTCCGCAAATCTCTTTAAACGGATAGCCACATCCTTCTACTTTCGGATCGACGATGGCATAAGCATCGGGAAGTGTTGGAGGAGGTGTATGATGATCGGTAATGATAAGATCTATTCCCCGTTCTTTGCAGATATTCGCAGCATCTATGGCAGTTATGCCATTATCTACCGTAAAAACAACATCTGCATCTATACGCGAAAGGACGGAAGCGTTCACGCCATAGCCGTCATGAAAACGGTTTGGAATAGTAGCTATAAGCGGATAATCGATCATTTTGAAAAACTCGACTGCGATAGCCGTGGAGACAATTCCATCTACATCATAGTCTCCGACCACTGCAATGCGCTCATTGTTCGTAATGGCTTGTGCCAATCGTTTTACGGCTCTTTTCGCATCGCCCAACAAAGATGGATCCGGGATCTGGGAAAGTTTTTTCTCTTCTGCGGCAAAGCGGGATGCAAGCAGTTCTTTGATGCTAGATTTGTCTAGCACGCGCATCTACTTACTCCTTCATCGAAGCGTCAAGCGAAGCTTTTACAAACGAGTATATGGAGGGATTCGGGCTTTGAAGCCTTGAGGTAAATTCAGGATGGAACTGAACACCCAAGAACCATGGATGATCTTTGACTTCAACCGCTTCGATAAGTCCGTTACTTTCTCCTGTTACGATCATGCCGGCATTTTCAAGCTGCTCTCGATACTCGGGATTCGCCTCGTAGCGATGTCTGTGTCTTTCATAAATAGTCTCAGCTCCGTCATATGCTTTTCTAAGAAGCGAACCCTCTTTCGTGTCACACGGATACTCTCCAAGACGAAGTGTCCCCCCCATTGGGCTTGTATGAGTACGCAACTGAGTCTGACCACTGTTGTCGATAAAATTTTCTATAAGATAGATCATCGGATGTGGTGTATTTTCATCGAATTCGATAGAATTCGCACCCTCGAGTCCCAACACATTGCGTGCATATTCTACCAATGTAAGCTGCATACCAAGACATATGCCCAGATAAGGAATTTTCTCCTCTCTTGCGTAACGAATCGCCTCTATCTTTCCTTCGACTCCGCGACTGCCAAATCCCCCTGCGACAAGGATACCGTCACAATCTCTAAGAAGCGCTTCCGCACCCCGCTCCTCGATCTCTTCGCTGTCTACCCAACATATCTCCACACGGGTATCCAAATGTGCTCCGGAATGGATAAGCGCTTCGGTCAAAGATTTATAAGACTCTTTGAGAGCCAGATATTTTCCGACAAATCCGATAACCACCTTCTCTTTTGGCTGTACGATCTTTTTAACCAGAGAATCCCATTCGCTCATCTGCGGCTGCAACTCACCCAGATCGAGTGCTTTGGCTATGGGCTTGAGAATGTTCTGTCTCAAAAAGCTCATAGGGACATCGTAGATCGTCTGTGCATCGAGTGCCTCGATAACACTGTCTGGACTGACATCACAGCTCATTGCCAGTTTCTTTTTAAATGTTTTTGGCAACGCCGTTTCACTTCTTGCTATGATCATCTGCGGTGTAATCCCGATTCGTCTGAGTTCCTGTACAGAGTGCTGTGTCGGCTTTGATTTCAACTCCCCAGCGGCTTTGATGTAAGGAATGAGGGTCACATGCACAAAGAAAGCCCCTGCTACCTCTTCGTCATGCTTCATCTGACGAATGGCTTCCATAAACGGCAAACCTTCAATGTCTCCAACCGTTCCACCAAGTTCTACGATGAGCACATCGTGTCCCTCTCCCGCTTTTTTGATACGATTGACGATCTCTCCGACTATATGGGGAATGACTTGAATGGTTTGTCCGAGATAACCGCCGGCACGCTCACGCTCGATAACACTCGAATAGACCTGCCCTGTGGTAAAGTTACTTGTTTTCAAAAACGAAGTATTCAAAAAACGCTCATAGTTTCCAATATCCAAATCGGTTTCCGCGCCATCTTTCGTAACAAATACCTCGCCATGCTCCAACGGAGACATCGTACCGGGATCGACATTGATGTAGGGGTCTATTTTCAACATCCCGACATCCAGTCCTGCATGTTTCAACAGCGTACCGATACTTGCGGCCGTTATCCCTTTTCCAAGAGAACTCAGTACTCCACCCGTTACAAAAATGTATTTTGTCATAATCGCCCCATTTCATTAAC
>JALUFE010000062.1 GCA_027052175.1 Helicobacteraceae bacterium
CTAAACAGTCTCAGAGGAGTCAAAGCCAAGAGATTTTGTAAAACAAATTTTCAAGCCTAGCCGTAGCTAAGTTTGGAAATTTTTTTGCGAAATGTCGCAGGCTTTCACTCCTCCCGTAGGGCGTTATCAAGAGAGCTTTACTCTTCGTTAGATAACCTTCACCGTAGCGCCCGCTACGCTGAAGAACATCTGCCTTGATTAAAACTCTCTTGATAACGCTGAGACTACTTAGGAGTTTTGCAAGAAGTCTAATGACTATCTTTTTTGCAGTATGGCTTCACTGTCTACACACTCTTTCGTCCGTACTTCGAAAACTTTGAGAATGGCAAGAAAAAAAGCTGTAATGGCAGGCCCAAGGATCATCCCCCAAAAGCCAAAAGTCGCAAGTCCGGCAATAATCGCAAAAAAGATTACAAGACTGTCGAGCCTTGCATCGTTATCCGAAAGCAGCTTCTTGTTAATTTCCTGAATGATAATCGGTTTGATGAAAGTATCGGCGATGATGGAGATGACGACAATCGTATAAAGTGCTATAAAGATCGCGTTGAAAGTATGTCCGAGATAGAACTCGTAACTCATAAAAGGAACCCACATCAAAGCTGCACCGACAACCGGGATGAGAGAAGCAAATCCAAAAAGTATCCCGTAGAAGATACCGTTATAACCAAAAAAGGAGATGGCTATACCAAAGAGCAGCCCTTCAAATGCCGCGGTAACGAGTATGGAGTAAAAAACGACACTCATTACAGATGAAAGTTCACGTGAGAGTATCATCGTATCGCTCTCGCTCATCTGGACGATACGCTTGAGAAAGTTCACGATCAGACCGCTGTGATACTGTGCAAAAAAGTAAAACACCACGATCAAAAAGGCATTTTTGACAAATCCGGCACTAAAAGCACCTATCTTCCCAGTCAGCGCGATCGCTTTGCTCGCAAGACTTTTGATGTCCACATCATGCAGCATTCCTGCAAGATACGGCTTTAAAAATCCGAGAATATGCGGCGGATTGGTCATCTTCTCTTTAATGAAAGCCTCAAATCCGGAGAGTGTCGTCATATCGATCGATTTAAGCATTATCGTCAATGTCGTAAATATGTAGGCAAACGGTCCGAAAAAGAGCACGGCGAGCAAAAAACTCGATGCAATAGCCGCTGCCATTTTAGAGTGGAATTTTTTCTCAAAAAAAGTCTGAACGTTTGAGGTGGAAATGGCCAGAAGCGCGGCTATTGTCATTGCCAGTAAAAACGGCTTGTAAAGAAGATACATCCAATAAAGTGAAAACGCAAAAAGAATGGCTATGAAATACTGTGGCTTCAAAAGAGTGTTCCCCCCTCTTTGGGCGGCTCGACATCAAGTATATCGTATGTTTTATACGTGGCACAGCGTCCTTTCGCCGTCCGCTCAAGGTAACCGTTGGCGAGCAAATAAGGCTCTATCACATCCTCCACAGTCCCTTCATCTTCACTAAGAGCCGCCGCTATCGTGCTCAATCCCATCGGTTTGCCTCTATTTTGTGCCAGCAGCCGTAAAAGCTTTAAATCCATCTCGTCAAATCCAAGCGTGTTGATGCCGAGTTCATCGAGCGCATAACGGGTGCGCTCCACCGTGATACGCTCTTCGTTTGCGACATCACTGAAGTCTCGTACACGTCGCAACAGACGCAAAGCTATACGCGGTGTCCCTCGGCTGCGTCTGGCTATCTCCAGGCTTGCTTCCCTCTCAATCTCTTTGCCGAGTTTATACGCAGCCTGAGAGACAATACGGGCAAGTTCTTCCGGCGTATAGAACTGCATCCTGAAATTCATTCCGAAACGGTCACGGAGAGGATTCGAGAGCATTCCGGCACGTGTCGTCGCTCCTATGAGCGTAAAACCGCGGCAGATCGATCTTGACCGTTTGTGCCGCCGGCCCGCTGCCTATGATGATATCGATGCGAAAATCCTCCATCGACGAGTATAAAATCTCTTCAACTGCCGGGGAGAGGCGATGTATTTCGTCTATAAATAGAATGTCCCCCTCCTCCAGATTAGTCAGGATTGCGGCGAGATCCCCGCTCTTTTCGATCATAGGTGCCGCCGTGACTTTGATGTTCGCGTTCATCTCGCCAGCAATGATAAGAGCCAAAGTCGTTTTCCCAAGTCCCGGAGGGCCATAGAAGAGAACATGATCGAGTGCTTCTTGCCGTTTCTTGCTTGCTTCTATGAAGACACCGAGATTACGCTTGATCTGTTCTTGCCCAATATACTCTTCCCACAAACTTGGACGCAGTGTCGCTTCATCTGCACTTTCAGCTTCAAATTTTTCTATCTCGACAAGACGCTCCATCAGTAGGTATGCTCCCTGGCAGGAAAAGTTCTCTCTCTAACCTCCGCGGCATAACGTGCAACCGCCTCTTTGATCATCTCTGCCCCGCTCATATACTGCTTGACGAACTTTGGCGTAAATTCTTCAAAAAGACCCAGCATATCGGAAAAGACAAGAACCTGCCCATCCACCCCGTTCCCTGCACCGATACCTATAACGGGGATGGAAACGCTTGCGGCTATCTCACTCGCAACCTCCGCTTTCACTCCCTCGACAACCATACAAAAAGCCCCTGCCTCTTCGACGGCTTTGGCATCTTTTAAAAGTCCTGCAACCTCCTCTTGGGTTTTTCCTTTCACCTTATACCCGCCTTCACCGCGTACAGCCTGCGGCAAAAGACCTATATGACCGCACACGGCAATACCGCTTGAAGTAAGATATGCGATGATCTCCGCTTTCTCCGCTCCTCCTTCAATTTTTACGGCATCTGCCCTACTCTCCCTGTAGACTCTTGCCGCATTCTCAAAGGCTTTTTCTTTTGTCTCATATGTTCCAAAGGGCATATCGCAGATGACAAAGCTCTGCTTCGCACCGTGACATACGGCATTTGTATGATAAATCATCTGTTCAAGCGTAGCACTGACGGTATCCTGCCTGCCTGCAAAGCTCATATTGAGACTGTCACCGACAAGCAGGATATCCGCAGACTCCTCAAAGAGCCGGGCAAAAAGTGCATCGTATGCGGTAATCATCACAAGTGGTTCTCTGTTTTTAGCATTTTTGATACTGCCAAGTGTTCGCTTCTTTTTCATCATCGATCCAAAAGTTTTTTCATTATTATACACTCAAATTTTTCAAAACCAATAAACAGCGAAAACAATCTCATACTTTTAACAAAAACCTGATATAATTGAAGCGTAATCGCAGGAGAGAGAATGGGTATAAGAAGTGAGCTTGAAGCCAATTTCGACTTCGAGATCGTCGATGAGTTCCTCGATCACTATGCATTGATGGTGGATTCGATGGAGCTGCTCGTTCTCGATCTTGCAAAAGAGGATATGTACAAGCGCAGTGTCGAAGAGTTGTTTCGTGTCTTTCACAACATCAAATCCGCTTCGGGTTTTTTGCATATAGAGCCGATGGAAAAACTCGCGGCTTTTGTCGAGAGTGTTTTGGAAGATCTGCGTAAGCGCAAAAAGCCTGCCAATGATGACACGATCAACTGGCTTCTTGCCATAAGCGATATGTTTGCATCATGGCAAAACGACCTGCAGCAAGACAGGGAACTCACTCCTATAAGATTCTCTTTGTTAAAAATCCCAGATATCGATGCATAAGGATAAACACTTGAGCAAACAACTCGTCGCCTACATCAC
>JALUFE010000063.1:0-6858 GCA_027052175.1 Helicobacteraceae bacterium
TTCCTGCAAAGGGAGTTTATCAAGAGATATTCAACTCCGACAATATCCTCTTCGGCGGTTCGAGCAAAGAGCTTCGCACCCTAAAATCATCCGCCAAAGAGCGACACGGCCGCAAAAACAGCATCGAGATCACCCTGCCTCCGCTGAGCGTAATCTACTTGAAAAAAATAAAACAATAGGAGATTTGCATGCTGCACTTTGAAAATGATTTCCAAAGCAAAAACGACGAACAAACAGAAAAGATGATGCAAGATGCCTATGAAAAAATTCTTCTTGAAAAAAAAGAGGGGGTATCGGGATATTTCACACTGGGGAGAGATTCTTTGCCGATTCTCGACGATGCTCTTGTATATGCCCAATCCAACGCTTTCATACAACAAAGCGACACGATAGTCGTCATAGGCATCGGCGGTTCATCTTTGGGAACCAAAGCGATCGATTCTATTTTCCGGCATTACCGCAAAGGCAGCAAAAAGATGCTGTTTTTAGAAAACCCCGATGAAATCGACCTTAGTGAAAAGTTGGCTACCATCAAGAAAGAAAAAACCCTTTTTGTCGTCGTTTCCAAATCGGGCTCCACGATCGAGCCCCTCTCCATTTTCAAAGAAGTGATACAATACTTTGCGATCGATTATACCGAAGACGACAGACAACAGATCATTACGATAACAGATAAAAATTCCCCACTCCATAAATTTTCCGACTATTACGGCATAAAATCTTTCCCTATTCCATCAAACGTCGGAGGCAGATTTTCGGTTTTGAGTGCTGTAGGTGTCGTTCCTTTGAGTATCGCCGGATATGACATAAAAAGCATCTTGGAGGGCGCTTCTGCCATGTCGGAGCGTTTTTTCGCTAAAAAAGAGAATCATCTCCTGCAAAAAGCGGCTTTTTTGACACGGCACAAAGACAAAACGCCCATAAACGTACTCTTCTCCTATGCAAACTGCTTGGAAGACTTTACAAAATGGTACGTTCAATTGTGGGGAGAGTCACTGGGCAAGATCGATAAAAACGGGAACCATACAGGGCTTACTCCCGTCGGACATATAGGCTCTACCGACCAACACTCTTTTTTGCAGCTTATCATGCAAGGTCCAAGAGACAAAACAGTGACATTCATAAAAGTCACAAACTTTAAAAAAGATTTAAAAATCCCCGACATCTCACTCAAGTTTATCGAAGCAGCCGACTATGTAAACGGTTACACTTTCAATGAACTGATCAACGGCGAATGTGAAGCTACGAAAGAGAGTATCATAAATGAAGGCATCAGTGTCGATGCTATCACACTCGATTCATTTCATGAAAAGAATATCGGTGCACTTATAATGTACTACGAACTCCTGACCTCATTGTGCGGCATTATGCTCAACGTCAACACATATGACCAGCCGGGCGTTGAAACAGGCAAGCGTATTTTGAAAAACAGATTTACAAAGAACGAAAGATGAACAAGAATTTCTACAAGTTCATCCTCTTTGCCTCCATCTTGTTTGGCATCTCTCTTGTCAACCTTTTTGTACGCTATTACGGAGAGTGGCTATGGTTTGAACATCTTGGATACGGCTCGGTCTTTGTCACCAATATTTCGACACAGATTCTCTCTTTTGTTCTCTTCTTTTTCGTTTTTGTTGTGTTTGCTGGATTCAACCTCTATTATGCCTTTGTAAATCTCTCAAAGAGCCAAACTCCCATCCCTTTTGTCAAAGACAATACCCGGCAAAAATTCGCTTCGCTCCACCGCGTAAAATCCTCTAAATGGCCGTGGATCGGCATCACTCTCTTTTTTGGTTTTATAATGGGCTCCTTCGCATCGGGATATTGGATCGACTTTTTAAAATTTTTGCATCCTAGCTCATTTCATCTCAAAGAACCCATTATGAACAAAGATGTGGGATTTTATCTCTTTTATCTTCCTCTGTATCAAATCCTTTTGCGATGGTACTTCACCGCACTTGTTTTGAGTAGCGTTTTGGTCCTGTTTTTTTATAATCTCCACGGTCTGTTCCGTCTTCAAAAAAACAGAGTAGAGATAAAAACAAGCATCAAAAAGCACCTCCTGCTTTTGGGAGCCTTTTTCGCTTTGGGAGTGTGTGCACATTATATCCTCTCGATCTACAACCTGCTCTACTCCTCAAACGGCGCTGCCTTTGGTGCTTCCTATGCGGATGTGCATGCACAAATCCCGGCATACAAAACTATCGTCGTCGTAACCGCCATCCTGACACTTCTTCTGTTTTCCTACCCGTTTCACAAAAAAGTCTCTCTCGTTGGTGGCGCGCTCTCTCTTTGGCTTGTTGTACTTGTCGGATTTGTCTGGATCTATCCCTCTTTGATGGAGCGCTACATCGTCAAGCCGACCGAATTGCAAAAAGAGACTCCCTATATCGCAAACAATATACAATTCACCTCAAAAGCCTACGGATTGGACAAAATCCAGATCAAACCGTTCGCAGCGGACAACAATGCCTCATATAGAGATATCTTAGAGAATCACAACACGATCGAAAACATCCGTCTTTGGGACAGAAGACCACTTTTGCAGACATACAAACAGCTTCAGGAGATCCGGCTTTATTATGATTTTAAAAATATAGCGGTGGATCGTTATCGTTTCGACAAATATACCGAAGTGGCTGCCGGAGTAAGAGAGCTTCCCGTCTCGAACATACCCTCCAGAGCCCAGACATGGGTCAATCGCCATCTTATCTACACACACGGATACGGGATCGTCATGAATCCCGTCAACGAAATAACTCCAAACGGAATGCCAAACCTCATCGTCAAAGACATTCCGCCCCACAGCAGCGCCCCTTTGAAACTCGATCAAACGGCCATCTACTATGGAGAAGCGACAAATCAGTTCGTACTTGTGGACACAAAAGCCAAAGAGTTCGACTACCCAAAAGGAGAAAAAAACGTTTATACCCACTACAAAGGAGATGGGGGCGTAGAGATATCTTCACTGTTTAGACGCTTTGTCTATGCTTGGAAATTTTCCGACATCGACACTCTTTTTACAAGTTATCTGCAGAACAAAAGCCGCATCATGTTCCATAGAAACATCACAGAACGCGCCGCAACGCTTGCACCTTTTCTCGCGTATGACAAAGAGCCCTACGCAGTCGTAGGGAAAGATGGAAAAATCTACTGGATTTTGGATACCTACACGACAAGCGATATGTACCCCTACGCAGAGCCTCTTTCTGGCAACCCGATCCAAAGAGGCGTCAACTACATCAAAAACTCCGTCAAAGTCGTGATCGATGCATACAACGGCGATGTCTCCTTTTATGCTCTTGATTCCGACGATGCTCTGCTGCAAACCTATGAAAAGATCTATCCAAAACTCTTCAAGCCTTTTGAGAAGATGCCGAAATTTTTGCAAGCACACATCCGCTACCCAACAGATCTTTTCGACATACAGGTAAAAATCTACAACGCCTACCATATGACCGACCCGAAAGTCTTTTACAATCAGGAGGACTACTGGCAGATACCAAATGTCATCTACCAAGGAGTACAGCAAAAGATGGTCCCCTACTACATCATCATGCGTTTACCGGATATGAAAAAGGAGGAGTACATTTTGATGCTGCCGCTCAATCCTTCAACAAAAGACAATATGGTGGCATGGATGTGCGCACGATGCGACATCCCTCACTATGGCGATCTGATAGTCTATACACTCCCAAAAGAGAAGCTCATCTACGGACCGATGCAGATCGAAGCACGCATCAACCAAAAACCGGAAATATCGGCTGAACTCACACTGTGGGGGCAACAGGGATCGCGCGTTATAAAAGGCAACCAACTTGTCATCCCGATCAAAAACTCTTTTATCTATGTAGAGCCGGTCTATCTCCAGTCTGAAGAGGGTCAGATCCCGCAGCTCAAAAGGGTCATCGTCGCTTTTAAAGATAAAATCGCGATGAGAAAAACACTCTATGAAGCCCTCCAAGCCGTATTTGGTGTTTCGATACCTAACAGAGCAATAACAAAAACACCAACCACGAAAAAAATGAAAGAGGCACGCAAACACTACAACCAGGCCATGCAATTTCTGCAGCAAGGCAACTGGGTCGATTTTGGAAAGGAGATGCAGCAACTCCAAACCATACTCTCTGCATCCGATAAATAAACAAATATTGTGCTAATATAATATATTTAGAATTTTTGGAGCCTAAGCATGAACGACAATCTTACCGGACTTACTTCCAAAGAGGTACAAGAGCGCCTCAAAAAATACGGCTATAACGAGATAAACGAAAAAGAAGCGACATGGTATGAGCGGCTTTTTAAAAAGTTCTGGGGACCCATCCCGTGGATGATAGAGATTGCCGCTATTCTCTCTGCCATCGCCAAAAGATGGGAGGACTTTTCTATCATCGTTTTTATGCTGCTTGTCAATGCTTTTGTCGACTTCTATCAAGAGTCCAAAGCACTCAGCGCCATTGCCGTGTTAAAAAAGAAGCTTGCACGCAAAGCATTGGTGCTTCGTGATGGCGAGTGGCAAAGCATCGACGCAAGAGAAATCGTTCCAGGCGACATCATCAAAGTCAAGATAGGC
Source organism: Helicobacteraceae bacterium (assembly GCA_027052175.1). Lineage (GTDB taxonomy): Bacteria > Campylobacterota > Campylobacteria > Campylobacterales > Sulfurimonadaceae > S012-15. The sequence goes on from JALUFE010000063.1 coordinate 4,574, forward strand.
GATATCGTCCCCGCCGACTGTGAGCTTTTAGGTGGCGGCGAGTTTATCCAGATCGATCAGTCCGCACTTACCGGCGAATCGCTTCCGGTAAACAAAAAGCCGGGTGAAACGCTCTATGCCAACGCCATCGTCAAACAGGGCGAAATGATAGCGCGTGTTACGGCTACAGGCCTAAATACCTACTTCGGCAAAACCGTCGGCCTTGTCGCAAAAGCGGAGAAAGAGGAGAGCGGGCACTTCCAAAAGATGGTTATCAAAGTGGGAGATTTTCTTATCGCCATTACCGTCGTGCTTATCGCAATCATCATCTATCATGGTGTCAAGACACATCAGCCAACCCTCGAACTGCTTATCTTCTCCCTTATCCTCACCATCTCCGCCATTCCCGTGGCGATGCCCGCAGTCCTGACTGTGACGATGGCTTTGGGAGCGCGTGTGCTTGCAAGCAAAGAGGCGATCGTCACCAAGCTCTCCGCCATCGAAGAAGCAGCAGGCATGGATATCCTCTGCTCGGACAAAACAGGAACGCTCACCCAAAACAAGATGAGCCTTGCCGCTCCTTATATCGCCAAAGGCTTTGATGAAAAAGTACTGCTACTTTATGCCGCTTATGCCAGCAAAGAGGAGAATGAAGATCCGATAGAGCGCCCGATATTTGAGTACGTTCATAAAAACGGTCTGGACGGGGAGCTTACAAAAGCGAAGATGAAGAAGTTCGTCCCCTTTGATCCGATCCACAAAAAAACCGAAGGAGTCTATGAGGATTTCATCTACACCAAAGGTGCTCCACAGGTTATCATCGAGCTGTGTGATGAGCATGAGCTTGACAAAAAAGAGGCGTACGAGCAAGTCGAAGCCTTTGCCCAAAAGGGCTTTAGAACTTTGGGAGTGGCTTATAGAAGAGTCGAAGAAGATCGCTACCACTTCGTCGGACTTATCCCGCTTTTCGATCCGCCGCGTGAGGACTCAAAAGAGGCTATCAAAGAGGCAAATGCCAAAGGTGTGGAAGTCAAAATGGTCACAGGCGACAACATCGCCGTTGCCAAATACATAGCCGGCATCCTCGATATAGGCGAGAAAATCGAGGACATCAAAGAGCTCAAAGGCGAGAGCATCAAAGAGTATCTCTACCTCTCCGAGATCCTCTCGCGCTCCATCGTCAAAACGATGAACAGCGACCTCACGGAGGAGGAAGTCCAAAAAACCGTAGAGAAAATTGTCAAAGAGGTACAAAAAGAGCTTGAAGATCATCCACTCGAAGATGGAACCGTGCGCAAACACGAATCCGAAATCATCAAGATCATCGAAGAGTCCAACGGATTTGCTCAAGTCTTCCCGGAAGACAAATACTTCATCGTCGAAAAGCTCCAAAAAGCGGGTCACATCGTCGGTATGACGGGTGATGGCGTCAACGACGCACCGGCACTGAAAAAAGCGGACTGCGGGATCGCCGTAAGCGGTGCGACCGACGCAGCAAGAGCGGCTGCAGATATCGTGCTGATGGCACCGGGTCTTCGTGTCATAGTCGATGCGATCGAGCAGGCGCGCATCGTTTTTGAGCGTATGAAGAGTTATGTGATCTATCGTATCGCTGAAACTGTACGTATCCTGCTTTTTATGACGCTTGCCATTGTCGTTTTTGATTTTTATCCGATCACGGCGATTATGATCATCTTGCTTGCTCTGCTTAACGACATCCCTATTATGACGATCGCCTACGACAATACAAGAGTCGAAGAAAAGCCCGTGAGATGGGATATGAAAAAGGTCTTTGTTCTCTCTTCTTGGCTTGGAGTAGCGGGGGTGCTTAGCTCCTTTACACTCTTTTATATCGCGATGGTCTATCTCAAAGCTCATCCGGAGTCAGCGGCTTTCTTACCGGATGTCCCCGCTTGGATCAACTTAAAAGACAAAGACTCCTTTTTAGGCTTTGTACAGACTCTTTTCTTCCTCAAACTGATTGTCGCGGGACACTTCACCATCTTCAACACGCGTACTGGAGACTGGTTCTTCAAGCGTCCTTACCCTTCTGCACCTCTTTTTTGGGCATCGCTGCTTACGGCACTGGCTGGAACGGCTCTTGCACTACAGAGTTTTGGTCTGATGACACGTATTTCGTGGCAGTGGGCGCTCTTTTTATGGGGGTATGTCGTTTTCTGGTTCGTCTTCAACGATATAGTCAAGCGTCTTATCGTACGCTACTACGAAAAACGCTACAATGAAGAGGTTATATAATGACAAAAAAAGAGTATAAAGAGCAGCTTTACAACTTGCAAGTAGAGCTT
>JALUFE010000063.1:6868-12353 GCA_027052175.1 Helicobacteraceae bacterium
CAAAAAGAGGTGATCAAAAAAGAGCTCAAAGTCTGCCTCGTTTTCGAAGGACGCGATGCTGCGGGCAAAGATGGGATGATCAAACGCTTTACGGAGCACCTAAGCCCCCGCGAGGCAAGAGTCGTCGCTCTTGGCAAACCAAGTGATGTGGAGAAAAAAGCTTGGTATTTCCAACGGTATGTCCCGCATCTGCCCGTTGCCGGCGAGATGGTCTTTTTCAACCGCAGCTGGTACAACAGAGCGGGAGTGGAAAAGGTTATGGGCTTTTGCACCCAAAAAGAGTATGATGCCTTTATGCAAGAAGTCGGTAACTTCGAGCACCTTTTGGTACACTCCGAGATCATTTTCATCAAATACTACCTCGATATCTCCAAAAAAGAGCAGGCAAAAAGACTTGAAGAAAGGAAAAAAGATCCTCTCAAACAGTGGAAACTCAGCCCCATAGACGAAGCGGCACAAAAAAAATGGGAAGCCTACTCCAAGGCAAGGGACGAGATGTTCGACAAAACCTCTTTCGTTTTCGCTCCGTGGCATATCGTCCATACGGACGACAAAAAAACGGCACGCATTCACACTATCAAACATTTTCTTTCGCAAATGCAATACAAAGACAAAAACGAAGAGTACCTCCACTATGACCATAATGTGGTTTGCAGGTTTGATCCGCTCTGTTATGAAAAAGGGCTTATATACAAATAAGGAACAAGTATGCGAAAAAAAAGAAAAACAAAACTTCCATGGGAAAAACCGAAGTTAGAGAGTGAAGAACCAAAAGCGCGTGAGATGATCGAGCGTATCAAAAAGAGTCCGACATATCGTCTGGCTATCGAAGATAAGGTTTTTTTGGAGTCTGACGAAGCAAGAGGCGTGCGTCTTGAGCTTGACTATATGAAAGCGGAACTCCAGATAAAGCGCTACGGCATCGAGCATACGATCGTCGTCTTTGGAAGTGCGCGTATCATCGAGCATCAAACGGCAATGCAAAAGCTCCAGGAGATACAAAAGCTTGTCGATAAAAATCCCGAAGACAGGCAACTCCTTCGAGAACTCTACATCGCCGAACGAATGGTCGGCAAAAGCATCTACTACGAAGATGCCAGACGATTTGGGCAGCTTGTTGGAAAAAGCGGTGGAGGAAAGGATGACAACCGCGTCATCCTTATGACCGGTGGGGGTCCGGGTATCATGGAAGCGGCGAACAGAGGGGCGTATGACGTAGGTGCGAAAAGCATCGGGCTCAATATCCATCTCCCTCATGAACAGTTTCCAAACCCCTACATAACTCCTGATCTATGTTTCCAGTTTCACTATTTCGCCGTAAGAAAGATGCACTTTTTGCAGCGTGCAAAAGCACTTGTCGTCTATCCGGGAGGATTTGGAACGTTTGATGAACTTTTTGAGACACTCACCCTGATCCAGACGGGAAAAACGGAAGATATCCCGGTCGTACTGGTTGGAAAAAGCTACTGGGAAAAAGCTATAGACTTCGATTTTCTCAAAGATGAAGGTGTTATCGCTCCCGAAGACTTGGATATCTTCCACTTTGCCGACAATGCAGGCGATGCTTGGGAGCATATCCTAATGTGGCATAAAAAAGCACGTAAACCGCTTTTTAAAGAATAACAGAGGAATCTACAAAGATGTTAGCCCAATTTTTACACGCCCCTTGGCTGCAGCTTGTCATCGTGGTCGTAGCGGGTTTTCTTATAGGGCTTGAGATCAAAGCCTATCGCGTACATCATGATGCTTCAAAAGAGATAGGTAGCGTACGCACCTATGCTTTCATAGCACTGATGAGTTATGTATTTGCAAAAGCCGACATCTCTCTTTACATCATAGGATATATAGCGATCATTACGCATTTCGCACTCTTTTACTACTTCAAACTCAAATCGAGCCGGACGGGTATTCTGCTCTTTTTGCTCACAAGTCTTGTCTACAGCTTCGGCATCATCGTAGTCAAGTTCAATATCTGGTTCTTGATCATCGTCTTTGTCGCCATCGTTTTCATCTCCAACATCAACAAACGGCTTGAAAATTTTTACAAGCACTTCGACGAGCAGGAGATCGAAACTTTTGCAAAGGTGTTGCTGCTAAGTGCCGTCATTCTTCCGCTACTGCCCCACAAAGAGATCGCCAGCTTCATTCCCGTCTCCTTTTTCAAAGTATGGCTGGCCGTTGTAGTCGTTTCTCTCTTCTCCTATGTCGGCTATGTACTCAAAAAGTACTTCTTCAAAGAGACGGGCTATCTTCTAACAGGCATACTCGGCGGTATCTACTCCAGTACCGCTACAACCATCGTTCTGGCGAAAAAAGCTTCGAAAAGCCAAAGTCATTATCTCCTATCCGCTTCGATTGTCGTCGCTACGGCATTGATGTATCTGCGGCTGCTTGGCATTGCGTATGTCTTCAACGCAAAAATCGCTTCGGGGTTGTTGATCCCTTTTGGTGTGTTGACCCTGCTGACAGCCGTCATCGCTTTCATTCTTTTCAAGCAGTCCAAAAAAAGTCAGAAAGCAGAAAACACAGAACCTCAGAGCGATAAAAATCCTCTTGAACTCGGTACGGCATTTTTGTTCGCATTTTTGTTTATTGCGATGGCGACCATAACCCACTTCGTACTCAAAAATTATGGAGACTTGGGATTAAACATCCTCTCTTTCATCGTCGGTTTCACCGATATCGATCCGTTCGTTCTCTCCATCCTCTCATCAAAGTTCAATGTGACCATCGCACAAGCCTCGACGGCAATTCTCATCGCCACTGGAAGCAACAACATACTCAAAGCCGTCTATGCCTACGCCTTTTCCAAAAACAAAACGGGTCTGATCAGTGGGGGCGTACTCACTCTCTTGGGTATACTTACGATTGCTGCCGGATTTATAGTATAGGAGAAAAAATGGAGATCTATTTCGCGGTTTTGAACTTTACACTCTCAGGTGCGATCGGATTGATCGGCATCTTGACTCTTACCAAAGTCAGTACACCAAAAGAGGTCCTTTTTGCCGCCTTACCGCTCTTTTTTGCCCTGCACCAGTTCACCGAAGGCTTTGTCTGGCTCGGCGTGGGCGGACATATAGGAGAGCGCGCGCTCGATCTGGCTGCGGGTATCTTCATCTACTATGCACAGGGGGTACTGCCTTTTTTGGTCCCTTTTGCACTCTGGCTGATAGAAAAAGAGGGATGGAGACGAAAACTCATCGGTATACTGAGTATTCTTGGATTTTTTCTCAGTGCGTATGTGATGTATGGACTGGCTACGGTCCCAAGCAGTGTTTCGGTTGTGAACAACACTCTCTACTACTACAACCCCTCGACGGAGCACCTATGGGTGGCACTCATCTACATTCTCACGACATGCGGTTCTTTGATGCTTAGCAGTTCCGTCTCCGTAGCACTCTTTGGGCTTTTAAACCTCATCGGCCTCACACTCATCTATCTTTGGCGGCCGTATGGATTTACCTCACTGTGGTGTTTGTATGCCGCAGCCATCAGCGGTCTGCTCTACTTCTACTTCGTCGAGCGGCGTGTTCGCTTCTTGCAAGAACTCAAAGAAAAACGCGAAGCCTTCAGTGAAAAACTCGAAACTGAGCTCGAATCACTCAAAAAACTCAGATTACTTCAAAGGAAAAGTTATGGATAAACTCATCGCAAAAGAGATTTACTATGAAATGTTCCTCGGCAGAGCGTTCGAGTATGCTGCAAAAGAGCACTATATGCAAGGCGACATATCAGGCTTTTTGCACCTGGACATAGGTCAGGAGGCACTGAGTGTCGCCAGTATGAAGGCTTTTGCCAAAGGTGACGTCTTCTCGACATATCGTGAGCATATCATGGCTATAGCCAGGGGCATAGAGCCAAAGCAGGTGATGGCGGAGCTCTTTGGCAAGGCTGCAGGAGTAAGTGGCGGCAAGGGAGGCAGTATGCACCTGTTTGAGCCATCCTACTTCTTCTACGGCGGCGATGCGATCGTGGGCGGACATATCCCAAATGCCGTGGGGTGTGCGTATGCTAGAAGCTATCAGGGCAGTGAAGACGGGGTGATGGTCGTCTTTGGCGATGGTGCAACCAACGGGGGAGCCTTTTTCGAGTCGCTCAACATTGCCGCCACACACAAGCTCCCGCTGCTTTTTTTGTGTGAGAACAACGAATACGCCATCGGGACACATATCACACGCGCGGCACCCTTTAAAGAGCAGGCAAAAAAGGCAGAACCCTATATGCTGACGATGGAGTGTGACGGGATGGATGCCGAAGCGGTATATAAGAGTGTCACCAAAGCGCGCGAACTGATAGAAAAAGGGCATGGTCCAATCTTTTTGGAGGCCTTTACATGCCGCTATGAAGGGCACTCGATGAGTGATGCCAACGCCTACCGATCCAGTTTGGAGATGCAACACTGCAAGAACAAAGACCCGCTGACACACTTCAAAGAAAAACTCAAAGATAAATGGCTTTGCAGCGACGAGGAGATAACAGCCCTCGAGCAAAAAGCGCAGTCGGTCATAGACGAGGCGGTAGAGTTTGCCAAAAATGCGAACGAACCGGATCCTGATGCTCTTTATGAGCATGTATTTGTGGAGGAAAACAATGCTATATAGAGAAGCGCTTAACAAAGCATACGATGAAACGATGGCAGCCGATGAGAACATAGTCACACTCGGCGAGGATGTAGGACTGTATGGCGGCAGCTACCGAGTGACGGAGGGATTGGTTGAAAAGTATGGCGAAAAGCGCGTGATCGACACTCCTATAGCAGAACTCAGCATCGTCGGCAATGCCGTCGGGATGGCCATAGGCGGACTTCGCCCCGTAGCGGAGATCATGACGGCAAACTTCGCGCTTTTGGCATTCGATCAGATCATCAACCATATGAGCAAGCTGCGCTATATGAGCAACGGCAAAATCACGCTGCCGATGGTCGTGCGCTTCCCTCAAGGTGTGAGCCGTCAGCTTGCCGCACAACACAGCGAGAGCTACGAACAGATGCTCTGTGCCGTTCCCGGCATCAAAGTCCTTGCTGCAAGCGATGTGAATTACGCCTACCACGCACTCAAACACGCCATTATGAGCGATGATCCTTTTGTTTTTATCGAGCATGAGCTGCTTTATAACAAAAAAGGAGAAGTAGATAGCGCCACACCCATCGATCCTTTCAAAGCGCAGATACGCAAAGAGGGCAAGGATATCACGATAGTGAGCTACCTCAAAATGGTCGATGATGTGATGCTCGCAGTTGAAGCGATAGAGAAGGAGCTTGGATGCAGTTGTGAGGTGATCGATCTCTGCTCCTTAAACCCCATCGACTACGAAACGCTCAAAACCTCCATCGAAAAAACTTCGCGACTGGTTATGGTCGAAGAGGATCACAAAACGGGCGGATTTGGCGCGCAGGTTGTCTCATGGGCAGCCGAGGAGCTCTTCTACGCACTCGATGCCCCGCCGCTTCGCATCGCAGGGGCGGATGTCCCCATCCCCTACAACC
>JALUFE010000064.1 GCA_027052175.1 Helicobacteraceae bacterium
AAGAGTTGTATGAGGTACTTCGGAAATGGTTCTATGCAAAAGAGCAAAATTTTTTTTATGCACTTCAGCACTTGAGCAAAATTTATCAAGAAGCCAAAAGAAGTTTGTATAAAGCGGAAAACGAAGTCGGTTTTGGCGATGTGACTATGCTTGTGTATGAAATTCTCAAAGAGCGTATAGATACGGAGTTTCTGTACTTCAGGCTCGATGCACATATAGAGCATATTTTGCTCGATGAATTTCAAGATACTAGTATCTTACAGTATGAGATTTTACACCCGCTCATCCAAGAAACGCTCTCTGGCAAAGGGGTCAAAGAGGATGGCAGTTTCTTTTTCGTTGGAGATACGAAGCAGTCTATCTACCGTTTTCGTGGAGGAGTGAGTTCACTTTTTTGGGAGGTTGCAAAATTAAACGGCACAAAAGTGGAAAAGCTCACGACCAACTATCGTTCCAAAAAAGAGATAGTTGATTTCGTCAATGAAACGTTCCGCTCCAAAATCTCCGGCTATACGGATCAACAGGTGCAAAAAGAGGCTGTTGGAGGATATGTCTGTGTTGAAACGACACAAGACTTTTTCCCCACACTCTACGAGCGTATAAAATCGTTACTGGATGCCGGAGCAAAAAAGAGTGAAATAGCGATTTTAACATTTACCAATGCCGACGGGGAGGCAGTTCGTGAATATCTTGTTGAAAAAGGATTGCAGGTCGTTACGGAAACGACGCTTAGGCTCATTCATCAGCGAGGCGTCAAAGCTGTGCTGGAATATTTGAAATATCTCTATTTCAAAGAGGATATTTTCAGGGAGAATTTTTATGCACTTATTGGTAGAGAAGTACCTGTAGCATTTGTCGACATCAATAAAAAAACACCTTTGCAGCTTGTCAAAGAGGCTGTAGAACACTATGAAATTTTCGGTAACGATTTCAATATACTTGCATTTATGGAGATTGTTGCGCGTTATGAAAGTATAGAGGAGCTGCTGTTTAATTATGAGCGTATAGAGAGTGATGCGGTAAGTGCTTCGGTAGAGGGGATTCGGATTTTGACGGTGCATAAATCGAAAGGGTTGGAATACGAACATGTTTTGGTTCTCGATCGTCTTGGCAATCCACCACCCCAACGTGAGAGTATCATTTACGATTATGACGGTATAACGCTTGAAAATATCTTTTTACGTATCAAAGGTCGAGATAAGATAGATAAAGAGTACGCAAACGCGCTCAAACGTTCATCGCGCCTTGTTCAAGAGGATATGCTCAATGCACTCTATGTTGCATTTACCAGAGCGAAGCGGGATCTTTTCGTGTTGAAAAAAGAAAAACGTAGTGTTTTTGATGTATTGGATCTGCAAGACCAGCAAAGAGGGAGCATCGAGAAAATTACACTCACTGAGCGTTCGCAAACAAAACAGAGAGTCGTTTCATCTGCGAAAGAGCTTTATTACGGTTCGCAAAACAATCTGCTTGAAGGCGTACAAACAGAGAATGAAGAGGATCTTGAAGCCATACACTTTGGCATTGGCGTGCACTATACTCTGGAGATGATGAAGCGGTTCGATGTCTCGGCAATAGCAGATGCCATAACATCTTTAAGAAACCGATACGGCATGCTTTTGGATGAAGAGACAATAGAGCGGATACAGAGGCGGATCGAGCAACTTGTAGCGCATGAAGAGTTTTTGAAACTCACACAGGGGAAATGTTACAAAGAGCAGGGTGTGAAGTATGGTAAAAAGCTTTATTATCTGGATCTGCTCGTTGAAGATGAACGGCAATTTAGAGTAATTGATTATAAAACAGGCAAATCTGCAGCGGAAGAACATAAAAAACAGGTCAAAAATTATCTTAAAGCGGTTCGAAGTATCAGCTCCAAGCCCGCTGAGGGCTATTTGTGTTATCTGCTCGAAAACGGAATAGAGATAGAAAAAGTTTAAAAAATATTGAAATTAAGGATATTTTTATTAAACTTTACTTAAATTCAGTGTTTTTTAAGTGTTTACGGCTATACTTCCATCACTAAATTTATAAAGGGTTCAAGATGAAGTTCACAAAGATTGCAACTCCTGAACAGATCGAGCAAAAATGGATTTTGGTCGACGCTGAAGGAAAAACGTTCGGTCGTCTCGTTACTGAAATCGCTACGATACTTCGTGGAAAAAACAAGCCGTACTATACGCCGAATATGGATTGTGGTGACTATGTCGTAGTTATCAATGCATCCAAAGCCGTTTTCAACGGTCTTGATAAAATAAACAACAAAGAGTATCACAGACATACAGGATATTTTGGAAGTGTCAAAAGTGTCAAAATGAGTGAACTCCTTGAGAAAAATCCGGAGAAGCTTTTCAAATTGGCGACTCGCGGCATGCTTCCAAAGACGAAGCTCGGTGCGAAAATGCTAAAAAAACTAAAAGTATATGCAGGTAGTGAGCATCCTCATACTGCACAACTTGCTAAGTAAGGATAACCAATGGCAAAAATATATGCAACAGGTCGTAGAAAGTCTTCGATAGCGAAAGTTTGGTTGACTCCAGGAACAGGGAAGATCACAGTAAACGGCCTCAGTCTAGACGCATGGCTCGGTGGTCTTGAAGCGAAAAAACTTCGTGTCAAACAACCGCTCAACATTACAAAACAAGAAGAGACGGTTGACATCGTCGCAACGACTCTCGGTGGTGGTTTCGGTGGGCAGGCGGATGCGCTTCGCCACGGTATTGCAAGAGCACTTGTCAAGTTCAATCCAGAACTAAGAAGTGTACTCAAACCTGCAGGTATGCTTACTCGTGACGCAAGAGTCGTCGAAAGAAAGAAGCCGGGTCTCAAAAAAGCGAGACGTTCTCCTCAGTTCTCAAAAAGATAATCTTTCTTTTTCTGCATGTATCGGGATTTTCCCGATGCGGTGCAATATATTCTCTATTTCCCTATCTCTTTTTCTTACTTCATTGTTACAAAAAAACTATATAATCTCTTTTAATAATACAAAGGATTGAAAAGTATGAAAATGAACAAAAAGTTACTTTTACTCGCGGCGTTTATCGTTCTTATAGCGCTTTTACCGTTAATCGGTAACAAGGTCGTCAAAAATACAATAGAACAGCGTTTTGTCTCTTTGCGTCAAAACGGACTTGAGACCACGTTGAAGCAAGAGCATAAGGGCTACCTCCAGACAGATTTGGAGTATGCCGTTACAGTTGCGGATGAAGAGAAGTTTCTTGCCTATTTGCAGCAGTTCTCCTCCAGAGAGCTGCTTTACCGAAAAAGCTTATAGAGAAAAAAGCGTTTGTCTATCATATCGATTATGATGTCGTCAGCGGTGAATTTAGTGGAAAGATGAAAGATTTCGATGAGCGTTTCGTTCAAGACAGCAATGCCACTTTGGCGCTTTCATATAAAGGAGTACGGGTATCGGGTAAAGGTATGCTCCTCGCTCCCGATACGTTGCAAAGTAGTATCGATGCACTCCATATGAGTTTGAAAGATGAGAAAGCGACGGTGGATTTCAGTATCCGCTCGTGGCATTCCAAATCGGCTTTCGAGTCGGAAAGTTCCTATAGTGAAGCGA
>JALUFE010000065.1 GCA_027052175.1 Helicobacteraceae bacterium
TTCGGGGGTGGGAATGTAGGTCGCCGCATAGTTCTTCGGGGTTTTTGAAACTTCTTGTTTATCTCCTTTGTTTTTTCCACAATGTTTTTTCTTGAATTGCCATCAATGTATACAACCTCATTCCTTGTTTTTAGTTTTTATTCGCCCATTTTAATATCAACTGCAATTTCACCTGTAATCTAACCAGACAACAACCTGCTCATTTCTCCAAAAAACACCCCATACGGCGTTTTATATCCAAGCGCTTTTCTTGGTCTGTGATTGAGTCTGTTTTGAATGGTAACAATCTCCTCCTTTGAGATATGTAAAAACTCACTCTTTTTTGGCAGATATTGTCTTATCAGTTCATTTGTATGTTCATTGAGTCCTCTCTCCCAAGAGTGATAGGGATTGGCAAAGTAGAAGTCGACATCAAGAACATCGGATACCTGTTTATGGTATGCAAACTCTTTCCCGTTGTCACTGGTAATCGTATGAGTAACGGCTTTGATAGGCTGGATTATCTCGATAAGAGCTTTTGTGACAACTTCGGCTTCTTTGGATGGAACATTTTTGATAAGGGTAAATTTCGATTTTCTATCGACTACGGTGACAAGCGCTCCTTTATGATCTTTACCTATGACGGTATCTATCTCTAGGTCTCCTATTCTTTTTTTCTTTTCAACGATTTTAGGACGCTTGTCGATCATCACACGATCTATGATAATACCTCGTGCTTTGTACTTTTTCCCCCGTCTATGATACTTCTTGTTTTTGTACCTGAGATGTTTGTAGAGTCTGCCTCCGTTTGCTTTGTTGGCATATATATAGCGGTATATAGTTTCGTGTACGACCGATACGCCTATATCCAGCTTCATTCTTCCGCTTATCTGTTCGGGTGACCAATCAAGTTTGAGTTTGGAGCGGATATACTTCTCTATCTGTTTGGTCAAGGAGGAGCGTTTCTTTTTACTTTTTTCACGCTGTATGGACTTTACCTGTGCCAACTCCGCATCATATCCTCGCAGACTGTCGTTGTTGCGTCTTAACTCTCTGCTTATTGTTGAAGGATGCACTCCTATCTCTGCTGCTATCTCTTTTTGTGAATATCCTTGCTTTTTCAAAGCTGAAATATGGTATCGTTTCGATAAGGTTAACTGGGTGTATTGCATGCAACTCTCTTTTGTTTTGGTCGATAAAAGAGTACACTAATCTCGCTCAGTTAACCCTTTAATCGAATAGTTTAGAAATTGCACTTGTTTTTGGAATTGGCGGTATTATGTTTGGAGTTATGGCTATTTTTTTAGGTATAGTGCAACAAGGAAGTGTTTTAAAAAAGATCATTGCACTCTTTGCTGCTGGGTTTGCTACCTTCCCTGCACTCGTGATTTTGAGTGATATAATATCAAGACAATCTCTTCTTCTAAATTCATTGTCTGCATTTGTCGTTGTAGTTGTTGCTATTTATTGGACTTGTCAGCAGATTGGTACATATATACGCAGAGGCGTAATGATGCAGAAACATCTCCTTTATTTGAAAGAGTTTATGAAAAGAGTCAAAAAAGATGAAACTGAACGAAGATTGAAAAACGGTCCTCTTTATCTTGACAAAACAGTGCCATACGCTCTGTTGTTTTGGTTGAACAAACATTGTTTGAAACGCTACAATGAAATTCATACTGCTTATCCCGGATGGTACTATGGAAAATTTTCTATCATGAGCGATTTCTTTTATGGTGTACAAAGTGCAGCGACCCAATCAGCATCAAGTAGGGAAAACTTTTTTGGTGCCGGTGACGGTAGTGGCAGTGGTTCGAGATAGCTTTAGTCTTATGTAAAAAAGGATTGTTTGTGTGAAAAGGATTTTAAAAAGATTTTTACCTTATATTGTAGAGTACAAGCTGTATTATCTGCTTGTACTCGTCGGTGTGCTGCTCAATGTTGCATCGACGGCGGGGACTGCATACATTATGAAGCCTATGATGGATGACATGTTCATCGCTCGTGAAGCGAAAATGATGTACATAATTCCTCTTTCTCTTATTGGTATCTATGCGCTCAAGTCGCTTGGACGCTATATGCAGTCGGTGTCTATGGCTTATATAGGAACACATATCGTGACGCGTTTTCGGGAGATGCTGCTTGAAAAGATCGTGTTGCTGGATATGGCCTTTTTGTACCTCAATCGCAGTGGAGAATTGATGTCGCGCATCACCAACGATGTGGGGAGGCTGCAGTATTTTGTAGCAAATCTTTTGCCGGAACTGGCGCGAGAGAGCCTCAGTGTGGCCGCACTGATCGGATATGTGATTTATCTTGATTACAAGCTTGCTTTTTATGCACTTGTTGTCGTTCCTGCAGTTGTTTATCCGTTGATGTTTGTGGCGAAAAAGCTTAAAAAGTACTCTCATCGTTCGCAGGAGAAAAATGCTGATTTGCTCAGTCGTTTGAATGAAGTTTTCAATAATATTGAAATCATTAAAATCAATGCGACCGAGAATTTGGAGCTTGAACGTTTTGATGAGCAGAATTGGCAGTTTTTCAGAATCAATATGAAGTCGGTGTATGTGGGGGAGTTGGTTTCTCCCTTTCTTGAAATTTCAGGTGCACTTGGAATAGCGATAATTATCTATATTGGGGGCAGTCAGGTTTATGCCGGTGAGATGACGACGGGTGAATTTATGGCATTTTTGACTGCCGTGGGACTAGTGTTCAAGCCGCTTAAAAATCTGGGACAGATTTACTCCAAAATTCAGGATGCCCTTGCGGCAAGCGAGCGGGTATTTGCAATCCTGGATATCAAGAACAAGATCGAAGATGGTTCACAAGAACTTAAAGAGGATATACGCCGTATTGAATATAAAGATGTCGTTTTGGAATATGAGGGGAAAAATCTGCTCGATGGTATTTCTCTAAGCATCAAAAAAGGGGAGCATATAGCCGTTGTCGGAGATAGCGGTGGAGGAAAATCTACACTTGTGCAGCTTCTGCTTCGTTACTACGATCCAAAAAGCGGCTGTATCTGCATAAACGATGAAGATATCCGCAATTTCAAACTCGCATCTTTGAAATCACATATCTCTTTTGTTACGCAGCGGATATATATTATGCATGATACTGTGGCCGCCAATGTCGCATACGGATATGAAAAGAGAGATGAAAAGCGAGTTGTTCAGGCTCTCAAAGACGCCTCTGCATGGGATTTTGTTGAAAAAATGGGTGGAATCGACGCTATGCTGGAAGAGGGCGGAGTGAATCTGTCCGGTGGGCAGAGACAACGTATCGCCATCGCAAGAGCGATCTATAAGCATGCATCTTTACTACTTTTTGATGAAGCTACTGCGGCACTCGATAATGAGAGCGAAGCAAAAATTCAAACAGCACTCAAAAAATATACGAAAGACAAGATAAGTATAACGATCGCGCACAGACTTTCCACGATCAAGGATGCCGACAGGATACTTTTTTTACGAAACGGGAAAATCATTGCCAATGGCAGTTTTGATGAGCTGCTGCAAAACAGTGATGCGTTTAAAAAACTTGCGGGAAAATTCAGGCAAGATTCTTAATCGCTTTATTAGCACTTTTTGGAGATAATGGCATAAAAATAATTATATTAGGACGATTATGATAGATTTCGCCAAATTCGTCAAATACTCAAAGCCGGGACCGCGATATACAAGCTATCCCACGGCGCTGGAGTTCAGTAATGATTTCAAGTACGATATGTATATTGAAAAACTTGAAAATCAGGATCCCTCACGACCGTTGAGTCTCTATTTTCACCTTCCTTTTTGTCGGAGTGCCTGCTATTTTTGTGGTTGCAACGTCGTTTTCACTTCCAAAGAGGACAAAAAAGTCCGTTATATTGAGTATCTCAAACGTGAACTGCAGATTTTGAAAAATCATCTAAACACTTCCCGTGAAGTGATTCAGATGCACTTTGGAGGCGGTACCCCAACTTTCTTCAGTGCCGCACAGCTGCAGGAGATCATCGAAAGTGTCAAGGATATATTTCCAAACTTTGCCGAAAATGCTGAAATAAGCTGTGAGATCGATCCACGTTTTATAAATGAAGAGCAGATGGCGATACTCAGTCAAAACGGTTTCAATCGTGTAAGTTTCGGTGTACAGGATTTCGATGAGAAGGTACAGACGGCGGTACATCGTATCCAGCAGTACGAGATCACCAAAAACGCAATGGAGCTCGCCAGAAAATATGATATGGATTCGGTCAATATAGATCTTATCTATGGCCTTCCGTATCAGAGTCTCAATACTTTCAAAGCGACACTTGAAAAGGCGGTCAGTCTCGATCCCGATCGTTTCGCGGTTTTCAACTATGCACATGTGCCGTGGCTTAAAAAGACGATGCGAAAAATCGATGAAACTACTCTCCCACGCCCTGATGAGAAGCTCGCTATTATGAAGTACACGATCGACTATATGAGTGAGCACGGTTACAAGATGATCGGGATGGATCACTTTGCCAAGCCTGAAGACGAGCTTTTCAAAGCTATAGAAAAAGGTGAGTTGCATCGAAATTTTCAAGGGTATACAACCAAAGGAGGCGCTGATCTTATAGGTGTAGGACTGACTTCCATAGGAGAAGGTATAGACTATTATGCGCAGAACTTCAAAGATATGGCAAGCTATGAAGCTGCGATCGATGCGGGGAGACTACCATTTGAGCGTGGTGTCGCTTTAAATAGAGACGACATTATCAGACAGTATGTCATTATGGAACTTATGAGTAACTTTAAGCTAGATATAAAGCGTTTTGAAAAAGAGTTCGGAGTGAGTTTCAAAGAGTATTTTAACGATGCCCTTTTTGCACTTCGAGAGTTTGAAGAGGAAGAGCTTGTGAAAGTTTGTGATGAAAGTATAGAGTGTACGTTGACGGGTACGCTGCTCATTCGCAACGTTGCTCAGCCTTTCGATGCGTATATGCAGAAATACACAACGAGTGAAAAAACTTTCTCAAAAACGGTATAGCGATGAGTGAAGTGAAAAAAAACGAAAACATTTTTAACTTCAGCGAATACACAGACCCCTGCATAAAGTGTGGGAAGTGCATCCCCGTTTGTACAATTCACAATGTCAATGCCGATGAAGTAACGAGTCCAAGGGGATTTTTGGATCTTTTGGGAGCATATCAGCGGGGTCAGCTTGAGCTTGACAAGACGGCGAAGGATATCTTCGAGAGCTGTTTTTTGTGTACAAACTGTGTCGATGTCTGTCCGAAGTCGTTACCGACAGATATGGTCATCGAGCAGGTTCGAAACGATATAAGAAAGAAGTACGGGCTTGCATGGTTCAAAAAGGCTTTTTTCCTGCTGCTTCGCCATAGATGGCTGAATGACATCGCTTTTAAACTCGGCTGGGTGTTTCAGACCTGCGGCTTCAAGATCCAAGCTGAAACCGACTCGATGACACCGCGCTTTAATCTGCCGCTTATCAAAGCCGACAGACTCCTGCCAAGTCTGAAAAAGACCTCTTTTCTCAACGCTTATCCGGAGCGTATCCATAACGGTGGCAAGAGAAAAGTTGCCGTCTTTATAGGATGTCTTGCCAATTACAACTACCGCTCTATCGGTGATAGTCTGCTTGAAATCCTCAAAGAACTCGATATCGATGCCTTTTTGATGAAGAAGCAGAAGTGCTGTTCCGCACCGGCATACTTTACAGGGGATTTCGACACGGTCGATCACAATGCGAAATTCAACATAGAGTACTTCGAGAAGGTTTTCGAAGAGGAGGGCGTGGAAGCGATCATCGTGCCGGAAGCGACCTGTAGTGCTATGCTCAAAATCGACTATGAGCACTACTTCCATGATCAGCCAGAGTGGCAACAGCGCGCCCGAGCTCTCAAAGAGAAAATATTTATGGCTACGGAGTGGCTGGAGCAGCATACGCATCTCAAGCATCTGCTTGCAAGCCGTGCAAAGAGTGAGCTAAGTGTCACTTACCATGATCCATGTCATGCACGTAAAATGCAAGGTATTTATAATGAGCCGCGCGAATTGGTAAAGCAAAACTACGAGATCAAAGAGATGAGCGATCCGAATCGCTGCTGCGGTTTTGGCGGTGTGACGATGCAGACGGAGAAGTACCACTTTGCCAAAGCCGCAGGTGAGCCAAAAGCCGCGATGATCAAGCAAAGCGGCGCAGATGTTGTGAGTGCGGAGTGCAGTGCGTGTCGTATGCAGATCAACAACTCGATGCATAATGCGGGTGTTGATGTCATTTTCAAAAACCCGATAGAACTTATAGCGGAGGCCTTGCGCAAAGATCATGATAAAAAATAGAGCGATAAAGGTAGTATCGGCGCTGTTACTGCTCTATGCCTTTGTCGGTTTTGTTTTGCCTCCTTTTTTGCTCAAGCCGCAGGTAGTCAAGCTTCTTGATCAAAATCTTGAAGCCAAAAGTTCCATCGGCTCACTCTTTTTCAACCCTTTCACCTTTCGTTTGACACTTAGTGATGTCGCTTTGAGTGATAAACAGACTCACAAGAACATCATCTCTTTTGCAAAACTCTCTGTTAACCTCGACCCCACTTCACTGATCGTGGGCAAGATAGATATAGAGGAGTTTTTGCTGCAAAAGCCCTATGTCCATCTTGTACGCGAGCACGATAAACAGCTCAACCTAACTCATCTTGTCCATACACCCAAAAAGAAAAAACAATCTCAAGCTGCTTCATCGAAACCGCCAAAGATCCATATAGGTTCGTTTGCTATCGAAGAGGGAGTGTTCGAGTTTGATGACCAAAGTCTTGCTTCGGAATATCATGTAGAGGTTTCGCCTATCTTCTTCAGGCTTGCAGATATTGACACTGCAAAGACAAAAGAGGATGGCTTGGTAGGTTTTTATGCAAAAATCGGGCTCGATGGCTATCTTGATGTCGATGCCAGAATCCACTCCGTGATGCCGTTTGTCGCTGATGGGACGATCACACTACAGGCAAACCAGTTGTATGAGCAGTGGCGTTATGTACGGGATTTTTTAAGTCTCGAAGTGGCTGACGGGCATCTCTCGTTTGATGGGAGTTTTTCACTTGATCAGACAAAGCTTGCGGCTATGCAGATCAAGGTAGAGAGAGCGTCACTGCAAAAGCTACGCATCAAACCGAAAAATGCATACAAAGATGTACTGACGTTGGGAGATATGACGCTGCAAAATGCCATACTCTATCCGCTGTCTCAAAAGCTTTCCATAGAGAGTATAGCGTTAAGCGACTTGTATCTAAAGGCTAAACGAGATCATAACGGGCAGATCGACTGGCAGGAATTTGTGCAGACCTCATTTCCAAAAGAGCAGGCAGATGCAGCACAAAAAAGTGAGCAAAAACCGTGGCAGGTCAGTGTCAAAAATGTGCAGATATCCAACGTAGGCGCAACGTTTAAAGACAGTGTCGTCACACCAAGTGTAATAACGACTTTGACACGTTTGGATGCGAGCGTGGAGGATTTTGTTCTTGGAAGCTCCAAGCCTTTTAGGGTGCAGAGCACTCTACGACTCAATGACCGTTTTGTTTGTCATGATAAAAGCCAAATCACTCAAAAACCTCTGCAGTTGACGACAGACATACAGTGTCAAAACTTCGACATCACTCACTACAATCCCTACATCGACTACTATGCCAAGCGCTCTTTGAAGCGATTTGATCTTGATTTGAAAGAGGCTGTGAGTGATCTTGGAGCACAGATGCTTCTAAGAGAGCAAAATGCCACGATGGCTATAGAGATAAAAAAAGGTGCATTTGCTCTTAGAAACGTAAAAATAGCAAAAAAGAGCACACGCCGAAAGCTGCTCTCATGGGACTCATTGCAGCTTGCAAACATAGAGTACGACAGTACGCACAAGAGTTTTTCAGTTGCCGATACAGGCTTGAAAAATCTTCATGTCTCTCTTGCGCGCTATAAAAACAACAAGCTCAATTTTGTTGGATTGGTTGAACCTAAAAAGAGCCAAAGAGCTGCAAAAAGTAAAAAAGAGTCTTCAAAGAGTGTCGCGTATCTGTTAAAAAAAGTTCATATTGACAATGCGGCTGTTGCATTTATGGATAAAGCCCTGACAAAACCGACACGAACGAAACTGCATCATGTAAACGTAACACTCAAAAATGTCTCAAGCGATACGAAAAGCCCTATAGATTATACCGTCTGTGCCGTTCTCAATACCAAAGGAAAGATAAAAACAGAGGGAAAAGTCAGACAAAAGCCGCTGCATGCCACTTCGAGATTTAGCCTGAGAAATATCGCTTTGGCGGATTTCAGCCCGTATGTCGAGGAGATGAGTTATGCGCGCATTGCAGACGGGCAGCTCTCGATCGAAGGGAAGGCTCTGTATGCACCGAGTAAAAAACATCCCGATCTTGATCTCAAGGGTGATTTGCATCTTTGGGACTTTGCCGTGGCAAAAAGCGGCGAGCAGCAGCATATCTTTCAGCTTGCAAATGTCGGGGTGAAGGATTTTGTGATCCAGACTGTACCAAATCGTGCTTATGTCAATGAGATCGAGATAGACGGTCTGTATGCCGATGCCTATCTCGATGCAAACAAGACACTGAATTTTGCCAAGTTGATAAAAAAACAGCCTCAAAAAGAGAAGGATACAACCAACCAGACCCAAAAGTCCAAGCCCTTCCCGTTTACAATTGCCAAAATCGCCATCGCCAACTCCAACGCAATGTTCGCGGACTATTCACTGCCTATCAAATTCAAAACAGAGATACATGAACTTCAAGGCGGTGTTTATGCCGTCTCAAACGATCCGAATGAAGTGAGTTTTATCGATCTCACGGGTGCAGTCGATCAATACGGTTCTATGAAACTAAAGGGCAGTGTTCAAAGTGCTGATCCGAAAGAGTTTACGGATATAGAGATGCATTTTAGAAATTTGGATATGAGTGCGTTAAGCGGTTACACGGCGGAATTCGCCGGATACAAGATTAAAAACGGAAAACTTTTTGTAGATTTGAAGTACAAGATAGAACATGCCCAGATGCTGGGAGAAAATGCGCTCCTTATCAAAAACATAGAGCTTGGCGAAGAGATAGAAGATGAAAATGTCACCCATCTTCCACTTGGCCTGGCTATAGCACTGCTTGAAGACAGTGACGGAGTGATCGATATCGAAATGCCCGTAGAGGGTAATGTGGATGCACCTGATTTCAAATATGGACGAGTTGTTCTTAAAGCATTGGCAAATCTGATCGTCAAAGCGGTTGCATCACCGTTTAAATTCCTTGGCAGCGCACTTGGGATAAACGCAGAGGAGCTCGCATCGCTCGAGTTTGAGTATGGCAGTGCCGTTTTGATGCCTTCAGAGCGAGAGAAACTCGACAAAATGGCAAAGATTCTGACAAAGCGCCCAAAGATCGCTTTTGTATTTACCCCGACGTATGATCACAGCAGAGATGCCTATGCATTGAAACTACATGGATTGGTAACGAAACTTCTTCAAGAGAGCAAGATAAAAAGTGATGAAGATCTGCAAAATGCTCTCAGTGTTGAACTGCTTGAGGAGGTTTTTCTCAAAGTACATAAAGAGGATGCCCTCAAGAAGATGCAACAGAGACTGCATCGGGTATATAAAAACAATAAAAATATATACAAGGTGAAGTATCGGGAGGCACTTTTGCGAGCGTGTGTGGCACAGCAGCCGCTTTCAGAAGAATCCCTCATCAAACTTGCCGAGGCAAGGTTTGAAGCCGTTGAACGTTATCTTGTTGAGCAAAAAGGTGTTCTACCTGGACGTATAATGAGGAAAAAGATTGCAGACGTTTCGAGCGAGGAGGGCAAATTCGCCATTATGAAAGTCGATATCACACTCTCTTCCTCACATAAATGACGAAGAAAATAGATATAAACTTTTCTTAAACCGTCAACTTAAAGATGAAGGAAGCGGGAGAAACAGAGATATACCTGCTATACTTTCAAAAAATTTAAATTAGGAGCATCTTCAAAATGGAGCCGAGTTTACGAGATATTGGTGATTATGACGGACTAAAAGGTGAGAAAAAACGTATTGTATGGGCAGTTGTGGCTGCAGGAATTATATTTGGAAGTATTATCGGGATTGTCGAGTATTTTTACGGCAATCCAAGTGATTCTATTAAAACGGAGAATGTAGGGAAAATCCCTTTACGATAAGGAATGCAATGTTAACTACTTTAGTAGCGATTTATACGATATATGTAGCAATCAGTGTCTATGTGAGTGTCATGCAGATAGGCTATGTCGCACAGATGAAGTACAGAGGTGCAGTACTGCTCAAAACCGCAGATTTTATCAAAGCGGGGAGTTACACGGTTAAAAAGGAGCGAATCAGCATCGCTTCAACCATTATAGAGTATATAGTTTTCATCTTTTGGATGGGGTATGGAATAGGATGGCTTGTAGATTACATTCAGTTCGATTCCGAAGCGTTGAGAAACGTCGCGATCGTAATGAGTTTTGTTGTTCTCAACGCTCTTGTCGGACTGCCGTTTGAGTATTATGAGAAAATGATACTTGACAAAGAGTATGGTTTCAACAATCAAAGTTCAGCCGGTTTTTTCAAAGACAAGGCGATCACACTTGTGCTTACCCTGGTTTTCGGTTCATTTGTTACGTGGGGGGTGTATGAGATAATGATCAGCTTCAGGCTTTGGTGGCTATGGAGCTTTCTTTTTATTTTCGTTGTGATCGTTTTGGTCAATATGTTTTATCCTACGATTCGTGCGCTTTTTTTCGACAAGCTTACACCGTTGGAAAATGGTGAGCTGCGAAACGAGATAGAAGAGCTGATGCAGCGCACAGGCTTTGCAAGCAGCGGTATTTTTGTAAGCGACGCAAGCAAGCGTGACAATCGCCTCAATGCATACTTCGGCGGTTTTGGCAGGACAAAACGTGTTGTATTGTTCGATACACTTGTAAAAAAGTTGAACAAAAAGGAACTTTTGGCGGTACTTGGACATGAGCTCGGTCACTACGCCCATGGCGATATTTATAAAAACATCGGGATGATGGGGTTGATGCTCTTTGTGATGTTTGCGCTTTTTGGCAATATTCCCGAAGATCTTTATATGGAGATGGGCGTCGAGCACATTCCAGCAGTGACGATGATTCTTTTCTTGCTTTTTTTGCCCGTTCTTGGCTTTGTAATGATGCCTATCATGGGAGTTGTAAGTCGTCACAACGAGTTTGAAGCCGACAAGATGGGTAGCGAAGTTGGAGGCGAAACGGGCAATCTTTATCTTGCCAGTGCCCTTAAAAAACTTGTAGAGGAGAACAAAAGCTTCCCGCTTTCACATCCGCTTTATATCTTTTTCCACTATACGCATCCGCCGGTTATCGAGCGGTTGAAGAAACTCGATGTCAATGTCGGCTACATAGATAAAGACGGGATCAAAGCAGAGTGTCCGGTAGACTTAGACGAAGAGTAAGGCAGATGCAGGTCGCGCTTGCAAAAGCGCTTGTTCCACTGGTGCCGAATGCCGCACGTGAAGCACAGCTACTTTTGATGCATCACTTGGGATGCGATGAACTCCATTTGCTTACGCATGCGGAGGATGAAGTACCAAATACAGATCAACTTCTTGCGATGCTTCGCAGAAGAATGGAGAACGAACCTTTGGAGTATATCACCAACAGGGTCGATTTTTATGCAGAGGAGTTCTACATTGACGAAGGTGCGCTCATTCCCCGCCCTGAAACGGAACTGCTTGTCGATGAAGTGCTCAAAAGAGTGGATAGCAAAACCTTCATGCAGTTTGTAGAGGTGGGTGTAGGTAGCGGCATTATCTCCATAATATTAGCCAAACATCTGCCAAATGCCCGCTTTATTGCCACGGATATCTCCAAAGCGGCGCTTGATGTCGCCCGGAAGAATATCCAAAAACTTGGTCTCCAAGGGCGCATAGAGCTTAGACATACAAGTCTGCTCGATGGGGTAAAAGAACAGATAGATTATCTTGTCTCCAATCCCCCCTATATAGAGGAAGGTGTATCTTTGGAGTCAAATCTCTCCTATGAACCGCGAAATGCTCTCTTTGGAGGCGAGGTTGGAGATGAGATCATAAAAGAGCTGATTAATCTAACATTAAGCAGAAAGATTAAGTTTTTCAGCTGTGAGATGGGTTATGACCAAAAGGATAAAATACAATCCTA
>JALUFE010000066.1 GCA_027052175.1 Helicobacteraceae bacterium
AGGACAAATACTATACCAGTGCTTACGGAAAATATTTGTTGGATATTTTACACTATTGTGAGCTTACCCACGATGCTAAAATGTGTCGTTTTGGGAAAAAGCTGTTGCAATTGGAGCGAGTGGAGTCGGATGCGCCCTCGCATGCACGCGCTTTTTTGGAATTTGAATAAAACGGTTACACATTCATTGCATAATTCTTTAGTATAATTTTGCAACGAAAAGAAAGAAGGACGTTCGATGCAATGGAAAAATATTTTTCTCCTGTTTTTATTGCCGGTTGCACTTTTTGCCGGCTTTGGAAAATTTGTCTCTCCGGAAGAGGCATTTGTTCCCAAAGTAGATGTCGTAGGCGGCGAGATTGTCGCTGAGGTCAAGCTTGCAGATACTATTTACATTTACGATCATGCTCTGAAATTTGCATTGAAAAATGCGGATGGTCTTAAAATCGCCAAGATCATAAAACCAAAAACTATCGATCATGACGGGGATGCCGTGTATGAGGGAGATCCAAAATTTCGCATCGTTTTGGAAAAAACAAAAGCGATGCAGGGGGTCAAGGAGATCGAGTTTGTACTTGGTTTTCAAGGGTGCAGTGCAATGGGACTATGCTATGAGCCTGTTGAAAAACATTATACGCTTCGCATCGATACTTCGAAAGTACAATCAAGTGTCACAATGAAAACTCTGCAAAGTATACACAAGAAAAGTGGTGTGTCAACGGCATCTACGCCAAAAAGTAAAACAGACACTATCGCCGATACACTCCGTCACGGATCACTGTGGATGATTTTGGCGACTTTTTTCGGATTTGGTTTGTTGCTTTCGCTTACACCGTGTGTATTTCCAATGATTCCGATCATTTCAGGGCTGATTGTCGCTCAAGGAAAAGATATAACTGCCAAAAGAGCGTTTTTTCTTTCTTTGGTCTATGTCATTGCAATGGCGGTCGCCTACGCGGGTGCTGGAGCTTTGGCGGGCTTGTTTGGTCAAAATATCCAAACAGCTTTGCAAAATCCCTATGTCGTTGTCAGCTTCTCTCTTGTTTTTGTTGCACTGGCTTTGAGTATGTTTGGTTTTTATGAACTCAAACTGCCAGATCGCTTCGTTACTCAGGTAAGTTCGAAAGGGCAGGGTATAGGTGGTGTAGTAGGTGTAGCCGTGATGGGATTTTTATCAGCTCTTATAGTCGGGCCATGCGTTGCGGCACCATTGGCGGGAGCTTTGGTTTACATCGGTCAAACCGGCGATGCGATGCTTGGAGGTACGGCACTCTTTTCTATGGGATTAGGTATGGGTGTGCCTTTGTTGATAGTTGGAACGGGAGCGGGAAAACTGATGCCGCGCCCTGGGGAGTGGATGACGCTTGTCAATGCCATTTTTGGGATTTTGATGCTGGGAGTGGCTATATGGATGCTTGAAAAAATTGTCTCGCCTTATGTCAGTATGTTACTGTGGTCTTTGCTGGGACTTGGAAGTGCGATCTACCTTGGAGCGTTTGACAAAGAGAGTCATCTATTTAAAAGAACCATTGCTCTTGCTCTTTTTTTCTATGCTTTGGCACTTGGCATTGGAGCGTTGGCAGGTAGTACGAGCATGAGCCGTCCTTTGGAGTTTTTGCATGTAGATTCTGCTTCGAAACAGATACGGGCACAAAGTAAGAAAGGAGTTGATTTTCATGTTGTGACAACACTCGGCGAGCTCGACATGCTGCTTCAAAAGTACAAAGGCAAAAAAATACTCCTCGATTTTTCCGCCAAATGGTGTGCTGCATGTAAAGAGCTCGAAGAAAAAACATTTTCCGATGAGAGGGTTCAAAAAGCACTCTCAGACTATGTGCTTATTCGTGCAGACGTAACGGAAAATAAAAAGCAGCAAAAAGAGCTCAGTAAAGAGTATGGAGTATTTGGACCTCCAGTCATTGTTTTCATAGACGAAAATGGAAAGATTCAGCATGCAAAAACGATTGTCGGTTTTGTCGCGCCTGAGGAGTTTTTAGAGACATTGAAAAGATGAGAATAGTTCTTTTTCTCTTTCTTCTATGTGGGATTTTGTATGCCCGTATTCCAGTAAACGACGCCGCACTGGCTCGTATAGCCAAAACACAACAGCATCTTCCTTTCTCGTTTGCCGTGATGGGTGACAACCGAGATGGTGATGGCGTATTTGAAAAAATTCTTTCACAACTCGATATGAGTGATGTAGTCTTTGCTGTCAATAACGGGGATCTGGTCTCTAATGGATGGGAATACCAGTTCAAACGATATGTCGACATCGTTTCACACTATAAAAAACCGCTTTTAAGTGCCATTGGCAATCATGAAATCCCTCTTTTTTTCTCAAGCCGTTCCAATTTCAAAAAATATATAGGCAGGCCCTATTTTTCATTTGTTTACGCAAACAGCTACTTTATCTTTTTGGATAATGCCAAGAAAAAAAGAGTCAGTAAGAAGCAGATGCGATGGCTGCGGCAGGAACTCCAAAAGGCACAGGCTTATAAGAACCGTTTTGTCTTTTTGCATGTACCTTTGTATGATCCAAGAAAGGGAGATTTCAAGCGTGGGCACAGTATGAAAGATCTCAAAAATGCAAAAGAGCTCAACAAGCTTTTCGACCGTTATGGTGTGACGATGCTGTTTACCTCGCACATACACTCCTTCTACAGTGGTGTGTGGCATAAAACGCCTTATATCATTACAGGCGGGGCGGGCGCACCCAACGATAGAGACGGTGGGTTTTATCATTATATCATTGTGCATGTAGACAAAGATGGGGTTTGTTACGAACTCAAGCGGTTATGATATTGGCGACATTTTTGGCACTGCCGTGTCCCAAATAACTACGCAGCTCTTTTGAGCGTTGTAAAAAGAGCGTTTTGTCCATGCTGTTGTAAAGCTTAAGCATTTTTTCGGGTGTCACATCCTCTTGAATCAACTCCGGATGAATGAAAGAGCCATTCTTTTTTTCAAGCATAATGTTGGCAAGACCAATATAGTTGAGCTTGACAAGGCGCGATGCGATCATATAGTCCAGTTTGTTGGCGATGTAGGTCAAAACAAAAGGCAACCCTATCAAAGAGGCTTCCAAAGTAGCCGTTCCACTGCAAATAAATCCAAAATCTGCGCGTAGCATCGCTTCATAGGCATCGTGTTCTACATTGAATTCATACAGATCCCCATACAGTTTGTGCACCTCCTCTTTTGAGAAAAAAGGAGGGACGATGAGTGTGGCTTTTATGTCAGAGCCAAGAGCACGCCTTGTTTGTTTGAATACCGGCATGAGTTTGGTAATCTCCCCTTTACGGCTGCCGGGCATAAAAAGAACTTCGCTAACTTCACTCTTTATCTCCTCTTTGTATGCCGGAATCAGGTCAAGCAATGGATGTCCGACATACTCTATGGGTGCGTCGGGCGAATAGTACTCCTTTTCAAAAGGTAAAATGGAACAGAGTTTGTCGCATGTACGCTCCAATACGGCGATACGTTTCTTTTTCCATGCCCATGCCTGCGGGAGGATATAGTAAATGATCTCTTTTTCTTGATAG
>JALUFE010000067.1 GCA_027052175.1 Helicobacteraceae bacterium
TGCTTTTTTAGCCTACACCTTCACTCTTTTTCTCACAATCATCCTTCTTTTGACACTTTTGGTCAATCTTTTTCCGCAAATCGCCGCGAAACTCATCGCTATTGGCTTTACTCAACATACCATCGAACTGGCGGCTCCCTATGTCGCTATCAACTTCTGGTACTTGCCACTAATTTTTTCCGTCACTTTTATAGCCACGCTGCTCCAATACAAACACCATTTCGCAACGACCGCTTTTGGCACTTCCTTGCTTAATCTCGCACTCATCGGTGCACTTTTGCTTGCAAAAGAGCAGCAAGCTTCTACTATCGTTCTCTACCTGAGTTACGGTGTCGTAATTGGCGGTGTTCTCCAGTTGACAGTGCACATCGTCGCATTAAAAAGGCTTGGGCTTTGCCACATCGTCATCGGCGGTTTTGTTCATCTGCGATCGAAACTGCCTCAAATAGAAGAAGATGTCCAAAAATTCAAAAGAGAGTTTTTCCCTGCCATCTGGGGCAACTCGACTGCACAACTCAGTGCCTTTTTGGATACCTGGCTCGCTTCTTTTTTAACTGCCGGGGCTATTAGCTATCTCTACTACGCCAACCGTGTTTTCCAACTGCCTCTAGCACTCTTTGCCATTGCCACCTCTGTAGCCATTTTCCCAAAAATCAGCCGCTACCTCAAGAACAATGATCATGACAAAGCGAGAGTCTATATGCAGCGTGCCTTTTGGTTTTTGGCCTATCTTTTGACACTCAGCACGATAGGCGGACTGGTTCTCTCTGATGAGATCGTCTGGCTGCTTTTTGAACGCGGCGCTTTTACTGCTGCCGATAGTAGTGCCACATCTTTGGTACTGCAGATGTATCTGCTTGGTCTGCTTCCTTACGGACTTGGCAAACTCTTCTCACTCTGGCTCTATGCTTCCCAAAGACAACTTGACGCCGCAAAGATAGCCTCCTTCTCACTGGGCAGCAACATCGCCTTCTCTTTGGCTTTGCTCATCCCTTTTGGTGCCGCAGGGCTGGCACTGGCAAGCAGCATCGCAGGCTTTGTCTCCTTTGGACTGACATTGCGCGCTTTTGGCTGGAGCGAGTTTCTTTCTTTTTTTCACTCCAAACATACGCTCTTTTTAGTGTTGGGCTCTGTAGTTTTGGCTATAATTACACTTATTTTCAAACACTTTGTACGACAATATATGTAAGGATTTATTTTGTATATCTACGACTCTTCCAAAAGAGAAAAACGCCTCTTCACCCCGCTCAAAGAGGGCAAAGTCAGCCTCTATGTCTGCGGTCCGACCGTCTATGACGACGCACACCTGGGTCATGCCAAATCGGCACTTACTTTCGATCTGCTTGTGCGTGTGCTCGAAGCCGAAGGGTATGAAGTCACCTATGCGCGCAACATCACCGATATCGACGACAAGATCATCAAAAAAGCCGCCGATACAAATGAAAAGATAGAAAATATTACTGCATTCTATACCGACGCTTTTCATGCAGAGATGGCACAAATCGGCGTACGTCCCCCGACCATAGAACCAAAAGCGACCCAAAACATCGACGCGATGATAGAGCTTATAGAGAAACTGCTTGCCGATGGATGTGCATACAAGGTTGCAAACGGCGATATCTACTTCGATACCGCAAAAGACAGCAAATACCTCTCCCTCTCCCATCGTCACCAGGATGAAGAGGAGAAGCAGCAACGCATAGAGTCAAACACCCAAAAGCAAAACAGTGCCGACTTTGCACTCTGGAAAGCTGCCACTGAAAATGAGGTAGGTTTTGCAAGTCCTTTTGGAAGAGGACGACCGGGATGGCATCTTGAATGCAGCGCGATGATAGAGAAGCATCTGGCGTACGACGACACTCCGTTTGCCATCGACATCCACGGCGGCGGTGCCGATCTGCTTTTTCCTCACCACGAGAACGAAGCGGCACAGACAAGATGCGCCACGCACAGAGAGTTGGCTGCCTACTGGATGCACAACGGATTTGTCAACATCAACGGCGAGAAGATGAGCAAAAGCCTTGGCAACAGCTTCTTTTTAAAAGACGCCCTCAAAGAGTATGACGGTGAGTTGCTTCGCTTCTATCTACTCTCAACACACTACAGAAGCAACTTCAACTTCTCTACTGAAGATCTCGAAGTAAGCAAAAAGCGTCTGGATAAGCTTTATCGCCTCAAAAAACGCCTCTTTGGGCTTGCTTCAAGTGATATGCAGACACCTTTTCAAAAAGAGCTGCTTGCAGCACTCGCGGATGATCTCAACATCTCCAAAGCGCTCAGTCTCATCGATGAGTTCATCGCCAAAACCAACGAAACACTCGACACACCGGGCAAACACAAAAACTTCAAAAAAGAGGCGATGGCCAATCTCGCCTATATCGAAAAAGTACTCGGCTTTGGTGCTCAAAATCCTTTTAGCTACTTCCAAAGCGGCGTAGATGCAGATACAAAATCAAAAATCGAAGCACTGATCGCCAAAAGAGACGAAGCCAAAAAAGCAAAAGAGTTCGCTCGTGCCGATGCCATCAGAGATGAGATCCTCTCTTTTGGCGTGCAGATTATGGATACGCCACACGGTACTTTCTGGGAAAAAGCATGATAGATCTCTCCCCCATCACCAGCGAACTTGAAACTAACTCCAAAGATCTTGATATCGAGTTTCGGCGCCTCTTTCACGGTCGCGGCGGCATCTGGGAAGAGATACGCTCCGTCACGATCGACTCCATTGATAATATCCTGCTATTACAGCTCTTTTATGACTTTGGTGAGGAGACCGAGCGAGAGCTTGTGAACCTGCTGCAAGCATATATGCGAAATTCACGTCATGATACGCTTGTTCTCAAGCGCCGCTATGTTCGAGGCAGCAACACTGAAGTGATAAGCGGCAGTGTCACAGGTGAAGAGGTTGCAATCGAGAATGGCATCAAATTTCGCCTCAACCTTCTTGCCAACCAAAACATCGGCTACTTCGGCGATATGAAAAATGGCAGAAGCTTTATAGAGAGCATTGCAAAAGGCAAAAGAGTGCTCAATCTTTTTAGCTATACCTGTGGCTTCTCACTCTTTGCCAGACGCGGAGGTGCAAGCGAAGTGGTCAATGTCGATATGAGCAAAGGCGCTCTCTCGGTTGGCATGAAAAACCACGCCATAAACGGCTTGGATACCAAAGGGATCAGTTTTTTGCCATACAATATCCTTAAATCCTTTCCAAAGCTCAAACGCAAAGGTCCCTTTGACATCATCATCATCGATCCGCCTACCTTTCAAAAAGGAAGCTTCGAAGCGACCAACGACTACAAAAAGATCATCCAAAAACTGCCTGAGCTGGCAAACGATACATGTACCCTGCTTGCCTGTCTGAACTCGCCCGATCATACGGAAGAGTTTTTGACAGAACAGATAAAAGAACTAGCTCCAGATTTCATCTACGAACAGCGTTTAGAAAATCTCAAAGAATACAAAAGCTTAGATGAGTCAAGAAGCCTGAAAAACTTAGTTTTTCAAAGAAAAATACAGATATAATA
>JALUFE010000068.1 GCA_027052175.1 Helicobacteraceae bacterium
ATTTTCAAGAGAATATGCCTACGGTACTCAACGGCGATATTCTACGCATCAAGCAGATCGTATCGAACTTTATGAGTAATGCCATCAAATTTACGGATAACGGCGGCTGTATCAAGTACGATGTCTCGTTCGATGCAGGCAGACTGTGTGTCTCTGTAACCGATAACGGCATAGGCATAAAAAAAGAAAACCTCAAAAATATTTTCAACGCTTTTACTCAGGTTGAGCACGATGCGACACTTTATGGAGGGACGGGTCTTGGGCTTTCTATATCCTATCAGCTTGCCAAGCAGATGGGTGGTGAAGTGTCTGTAGAGTCCGTTTATGGTCTTGGAAGCAAGTTTAGTGTTGAAATACCGGTAGAAGTGGTAAAAGCGGATGTATCGGCTTTAGAGAAAAAAGATGTCCAAGATCATCTGTTTGAGAAGTGTACTTACACAGGTAGGGTTCTTGTAGCCGATGACAACGAAGCAAACAGGGAGCTTGTTCGTATATTTTTGAGTAAGTTCGATTTGGAATGTGATGTCGCTTCAGATGGCTTGGAAGCTTTGCATCTCTTTTCTGGAAACAAATACGATCTTATTTTTATGGATGAACATATGCCAAATATGGATGGACGAGAAGCCGTCGAAAAGATCCGAGAATATGAAAGATTGCATAATCTAAAACACACACCAATTTCTGCAATTACTGCAAATGTTATCAAGGGTGCTAAAGAGTATACGTTAGAGCATGGTTTTGACGACTTTTTGGGAAAACCCGTAGAGCTTGGAGAGTTTCAGCGCGTGCTCAAAAAGTATCTCAAACAATCCAAGTCAAAGAGTGCTCTCTCAAGCGTCGAAAGTAGCACGCAAACGCAATCTTCACAGATAAAAGGAATCGATAAAGCGTTTCTTTTGCAAGAACTTGCACTCAGTGAAGAGGAATTGCGTATGCTGCTTTCACTCTTTTTGAAAAAAAGAGATGCGATTCTTCCACAACTTCAAGAAGCTATAAAAAACATGCAGATGACAAAAATAGCCAAATTTGCGCATGATATCAAGGGTTCGAGTGGAAATTTCCGACTCGAGGAGGTGCAAAAAGAGGCACATAAAATGGAGAATATGGCCAAAGAGTCCCGAAAGGATTTTGACTATCAGAGATCTTTTGATTTTATAGCCGAAAGACTTAACGCTATCGAAATGTAGCTATTGGAGGGGGAGCGTTAGAAAAACCGCCCCTGATTTTCATTGTCAAGCGGTTTTCTTCGCTCTTTTTTTACCCACTCTCGAAGGTGCGCTTCGATAACTTTGCTCAGACTCATTTTGTAGCGTAGTTTTGAGTACTTCATTGCCTCGTCCCAGACATCTTTGTCGATGATAAGGCTGCGTGTCACTTCGTTTTTCGGTCGTACAGGCATCAGCGCTCCTTATGCCGAATGCTGCAGAAGATCGACGAAGTTTTTGTAGCTTTGGATCACTTCATCTTTTTTTCTGTTTTCTATGTAGAACTCTATCGCCTTTTTCCCAAGCCGCGGTATCTCGTCTTTGACCGCCCAGCTGCTTACCGTACCTTCTGGCACTTCCAAAACGCGTGCGAGCTCTTTTTGAGTGATGCCTATCTCTTTGCAGAGTCTTTTGACGATATTCTCTTTGGATGCGCCTCTTTTTTTGGTTCTGTTTGGGTTTTTTACCTTGACGTCCGTTTTATTTACCGGTTGTGTGTAGATGCTTGCATCTTTGAGTAGCGGAGCGTTTTTGTCTATCCACTCCTGTACCTCTTTAGCACTGAGTATCCAGTCTTTTCCAAAGTATTTTACAACCTCTTGAGAGTATTTTTGTGCTAACTCCTCTGCAAGTTTTGCGTTGTTGGAGACTTTGTAAAGGATTGCAAAGGAGAGCTGCAGTGCAGCAGAGCCCAAAAAGCCCCAGTCAAAATTTCTTGATTTAGCAAAAAGTTCATGATAAATCGGAAGCTCAAGTTCTGCGTAGGTGACGTACTTGACGCCAAAAAGGGTTTTATGTCCTTTAAATACATGGTTGTTCATTTTAATTGCCATAGTATCCTCTTTTTTAGGGATACTGAAGCAAGAATAGTTCCAACTTTGGTAAAAATCAAATGATTTATTTGGATTTTAAAATATTATCTGACCTTACGCACCATTTCATAAACTGAGCGAAAGGAGAGGCTTTATAATGCAAGGCGGAAGTTCTGAACCGTAGCCATAGCTACGGTGAAGGTTTTCCAACGAAGTCAGTATGATGCCTATCCTTTCGCCCTTTGGGTGGCTTTTGCGACATGCGATTGCTGCGTTACGCCTCCTCACCATAGATACGGCTATGATTTGTCAGCGTGCCTTGCACTCCCATATCGCAAAAACCACTCAGTTTATGAAATGGTGCGTAAGGTCAGATAGTATATTTGATTTTTGCTTGATCGAGGAAGTCTATGTACTTTTGAAACTCCTGTTGGAGTTGCGCTTTGTCCTCTCCGGCAAGCGAGAGTTCGACCTCTTTGTGCTCACCGTTTAATATAGGCAAAGAGGAGAGTTCTATATCTTTTGGAGTTTCGTGCATCAGGTGGATAAGTTCGTTTTCACTTGTTTGTGCTTTGAGGGTGAGTCTGTATTTGGCTTTGCTCTTACCCAGGATGTTTTTGAGGATATCCTCCACCATCGGATGGGACATCTGCGGAAAACCGGGCATAAAGAAGAAGCGCTCATCCAAAGCAAATCCGCTCATATTGTTGATCGGGTTTTTCAGCAGTTGCGCATTTGGCGGTAGGTCGGCCATATGGATACGATGCGGATAGGCATCGTCGCCGAACTTCTCCAAGATAGCTTCAAAAAACTCTTCATTTCGTACTAAAGGAGCTTCTCTAAAGACTTTTGAGGCTATTTCACGTGTGAGATCGTCAGGCGTCGAGCCAATGCCGCCAAAACTGAACATAACGGAGTCTTCATCGTTTTTGATCATCGTATAGACATTTTCTATAAGAGCAGGATCGTCTTTGATGACAAATGAGGCATAGAGCTCGTAGCCATACGATAGAAGTGCATCTCGCAAGAAAACGAAGTGTTTGTCCTCTCTGCGTCCGTTGAGGATCTCGGTACCTATAATGACTGCGTAGATATGCATAAACTCTCACTTGTAACGAAGTTTGGATAGAATATCGAAAAATTACTAAGGAAAAAATTATGACTGTTCAAGAAGAACTCAAACAACTGCTTGAAAAACAGGTGATCCCGGATGTGGAAGATGCTCTCGATGATATTTTCGAGCAGATAAGCGAACTCAAAAATGCCGACGATGCCACCAAAGAGGAGGTCGAAGAGCTTCAGGAGTTCAAAGCCGATCTCAAAGATATCATCAAAGATATCGAAAGCGGCGATATCAGCGATGAAGAGTGCCAGGAGATCATAGACGACATCAAACAGGCGATGCAGGGCAACGAGTAGTTTTTATGCTTAGGAGGTGTTTTCTCTCCTCGCTGCTGATGTGCACGATG
>JALUFE010000069.1 GCA_027052175.1 Helicobacteraceae bacterium
AAGTATCGCCACATGTTTTCCGCTGCGCTTTATTGCACTTCGGATCTTTTTGAGGTTTTCAAGATGGTACGTGTGATCTCCATGCGAGAAGTTCAAACGAAAGACGTTTACACCGCCGTTGATGAGTGATTCGAGCATTTCGACACTATCGGATGCCGGTCCGATGGTCGCTACTATTTTCGTTCTTTTTTCCATCTGTCAATACGCCTTTTTTTGTTTTGAAAATTGTAACACAAAAAGTGACAGTTCGATTACAATCAATAGGACTTTCCTAAAGAGAAGTAAACGGTTTGATGTTGTTTGTCGCTATAGCCATACGCAAGATAGAACGGTCCCAAAACGGTATCTATGGCAAGATAGACACTGCTTCCAAAAAGCATGCCATGTCTGTTGAAGTTCTCTTTACTTCTGTACCATGTTTTGCCGCTTTCAATCGAACATCCAAGATAAGCTTCGGAAGTTATCGAGCTAAGAAACGGATTGGCTATGATGGAGTAACGATAGTTGAGCGAACCAAAAAGCATCTCATCTCCCGTTTTGTTGTACGTCGGACGCCCGGAAATATTGAAAAGTCCTCCAAGATGATAGTAAGCATCGATATCCTGTACCGAGTTGTTGCCCGCCTCATCTTGAACGTTCAAGCCATTCAAATTGAGAGTTTTGCCTACCCTTACAGTAGGGACCAACGTCCCTCTCGCATATGAAAACGAACCTGTCGCTTCAGCGTATATTTGAGAAAATGAAACACTTGAACCGAATTTCTTGATATTTTTACTATAGCCGAGTCCAGCTTTGTACCCTTTTTTCGGAAAGAAAGGATTATCTAAGTTGTCTACCCGCAAAAGTGCATAAAGTTTGGTAAGTTTCTGCTTTTTCGAAACAGTTTCGAATTGCACTGCATTCCCTGCACCGTTATAAAGAAAAACATCGAATGACGGCTCTACCTCTTTAAGACTCATTCCCGCTTCAATCTGAGCTATGCTGCCTATGTTGATACCCAGCCCGCCTACAGCACCCCTGTTGTCGCTTTCTAAAGGTATAGTCTGATCATTTGTCAGCTCATCACTGTTAGCTACAAAATTCGGCGTTACATAGTGTTTGACTTTCTCTATATATGCATTGAGACGAATATATGTCAACTGGGTATAGTCAAGCGGTTGGTAAAGCTCCGTTTTAAGCATACGACGCTTGCCGACTTCAACTCTGTTTCGCCACTCTCCTCCGTAAGCGTTGAGATCATATTTGTTATACTCTATTCGTACCTGATAGTCACTGTGCCCGTTGAAATCATCTTCGAACTCTATACCTGCCCGGATATCACCCTGTGCATTCCATGCCGGTTTTGTGATGATAACGAGCGTATTTTTCCCGTTTTTGTGCACGAGTTTATAATCCACACTAGAGAAATACATCATATAGTAAATATGCATTATATCGTGCTGAAGCTGTTTGAAATCCAGTCTTCTACCTACTTTTTGATGGATTTGATAGCGTATCGTCTTATCCGAAAGAAACGTGTGGTTTTGTATCTCGACAGCGTCGATGACGGGAACGGGAGAGACCGGTTTGTAGCGGTGTTTTTGTTTGTATCTTTCATATGAAGTGCTTTCCAAAGAGAGAAAAGATATTTTCTCTTTGCTCTCTTTTGCAGCTTTGTAGCCTATTTGTATAATCTCTTTGTATTTATGAGCATCGAGAAATGAATAGCCATCGAGTCTGGGTGTTATCAAAAACTCGTTGGAGCGCATACTCTTGATTGTATCTTCGACGTTTTTCCGTGTGAGTATATCAAGCTGCTGCGTCATTACTTCATCGTAAGATTTAAATTTTTTCGTTTTGTCAAAAGGGGTGGAGATATCGACGACGATGATGTAATCGGGATGAAAAAGCCGACGCATCGTATCAAGCGGGAGATTTTGAGAAATACCACCGTCAACCAAGATTTTCCCATCTATCTCGATGGGCTCGAAACCGCCGGGAACACAGATGGAAGCGTATATGCTTTTAGATATATCACCCTTTGTAAGTGCGACACTCTCTCCGCTGGCAAGATCGGTGGCAATCGCAGCATAAGGGATAGGAAGTTTTGTAAAATCTTTGATAAAGAGGACGTTTTTCAGTTTCTCTCGAAGCAGTTCAAGCATCATCTGCTTCTCGAAAACTCCCGTGGGAAGCGCAACGTCACTGTCACCGTCTATGCCGACTTTGAGGCTTCCGGGGAACTCTGCTTCCAATGTTTTCCGACGAAACGGTATCTTTTCTCTTGGTTTTTTGGCCGTTATATATTTATCCCATTTCGTAGAAATCAGAAAATTCTCCATCTGCACAGGTGTATAACCCACCGCATACAAACCGCCCATAAACGACCCCATACTTGTTCCGACAATATAATCAACTGGAATATGCTGCTCTTCCAAATACTTGAGTACTCCGACATGAGCGCCTCCCCGCGCTCCGCCTCCACTTAATACTAGCCCGACGGTCGGTCTTTGCGCAGCTGTTACACAAGAAGAGAAAAAAGCGAGATAGAGTCCGATAAAAATTAGTCTCTTATACATTGGCATCACTTTTTTCGAAGCTGCTGAAGTATTTTTATATAGTGCTCTATATATTTCTGCTTCTCTTTTCTTCGATACTGCATCACCCAGCGTGGATGGGGCAGCACTTCGATAGCGTCAAAAAGCTGCAGGTCTTTGTTGAGCTTCTCCAAAAATACGAGATTTTTCCCCTGCCCTATACTGGCGATGCTGCGCTTGGTACCTGAAAACTCCATCTGCTTTTGCACACTCTCATAGATAAACGGTTTGAAAAACTCCAATGTTTTTGCATCATCGTAATAGTTGTAGTTCTTGCCGTTTTTCAGCAGTCCAAAAGGTAGGACGGTAGCGAAGAGAAAATCACCATAGAACTTCTTTGACCCACCATAGGCCTCGACAACTTCGCAGATAAACGAAGCGGAAAGTTCCTTGGTTTTATCCAAAGTATTTGGTATCCCACATACCTCCTCCATCAATACGGGATCGGTAAAGCCAACCCCCGTCATTCCCGCTCCGTTTCGACCGGGATTGATCCCAAAGAGGATATGGCGAGGATTGGTGTCGCTATAGTACTTCTTGAAAAAAAGCCGCATCACCCGTCTTGTCTCTTCGTTGTCAAACGGGTAGATGATCTCTATGCCCTCAGGCAGGTCGGTCGGTTTGGGCAGCGAGAAGTAAAACTCAAGTATTTCGTCACACAGCATCTTAGTCGATTTTCAGCTCTTTTTTAAGAAACTGCCCTGTGTAGCTGCCGGTTCGCTCACACTCTTTTGCGAGCTCTTCGGGTGTGCCCGTAGCTATGATCTGTCCGCCGCCGTTGCCGCCTTCGGGACCCATATCGATGATGTAGTCGGCATTCTTGATCATATCGAGATTGTGCTCTATAACCAGTACGCTGTTGCCAAGTTCGACAAAATGGTGCAGTACCTTTGTGAGTCTGTTGACATCATCAAAATGCAGTCCGGTTGTCGGCTCATCGAGGATATAGAGCGTCTTGCCCGTATCGCGGCGGCTGAGTTCTTTGGCAAGCTTGATACGCTGTGCCTCTCCTCCGGAGAGCGTGACGGCATTTTGTCCGAGCGTGATATAGCCAAGACCGACATCGAGGAGTGTTTTGAGTTTGGCTTCTATCTTGGGGATGGTTTTAAAGAATTCGTATGCCTCTTCTACACTCATCTCCAGCACATCGGAGATATTTTTTCCTTTATAGTGCACTTCGAGTGTCTGGGCATTGTAGCGTTTACCTTTGCAGGCATCACACTTGACCATAATGTCTGGCAAAAAGTGCATCTCGATCTTGATTTCACCCTCACCCTGACACTTCTCACACCGTCCGCCCTTGACGTTGAAGCTGAAGCGACCTATCCCATAGCCGCGTATCTGCGCCTCTTTCGTCTTGGCAAAGAGGCTCCTTATCTCATCCATTACACCCGTATAGGTTGCTGGGTTGCTCCTTGGTGTTCGACCTATCGGGCTTTGATCGAGATAGATCACTTTATCCACCTGCTCAAGCCCTTTTATCTCGACACCTTGCACCTTGTTAACCTTGCGTGCATGGTTGAGCAGCTCTCTGGCAACCGGTAGAAGAGTCTGCAAAACAAGAGAGCTCTTGCCGCTTCCACTCACACCCGTGATGCAGACAAAGTTTTGCAGCGGTATCTTCACATCGAGATTTTTGATATTGTGGATGTTGACATTTTTGATCTCGATCCACTTTTCTTGCGGGCGTCTGTAAAAGTACTCTATCTTTTTGCGCTCGGTCAGATAGTCGGCTGTGAGCGTTTTTGCCTTTTTGAGTCTGGCAAGCGTCCCGCTAAAGACCACCTCCCCACCGAACTTCCCGGCACCCGGACCGATATCGACGATGTAGTCGGCATTTTCGATGGTCTCTTTGTCATGCTCGACGACAATGACGGTGTTGCCTTTTTGTTGGAGGTTGCGCAGGGTGTTGATAAGTTTGATGGTATCACGCTCATGCAGACCGATGCTTGGCTCATCGAGCACATACATCACTCCCGTCAAACCACTGCCTATTTGCGAAGCGATGCGGATACGCTGCGCCTCACCGCCACTGATGGTTCTGGCATCGCGTCCAAGGGTGATATAGCCAAGTCCCACATCGTAGAGGAAAAAGAGCCTCTCGCGGATCTCTCGAAGGATGGGAGCTGCTATCATGGCCTGCTGCTTGGTAAAGTACGCAAAATTCTTTTCATCGGTAAACCACTCATAACTTTTGGCTATGGGCATATCGAGGATCTCAGCTATTCCTTTGTCTCCGACCTTCACAGCAAGAGACTCAAGCTTGAGACGGTGACCGTTGCAGACATTACACACCTTCTCGCTCATATAGTCCGCCAAATCCTTCTCATCTTTGAACATATCGTAGGCTATTCGCACGATCCCGGGAAAAACCCGTTTTACTTTATGGCGTTTCCACAAGAATTCTACCGGCTCATTATTGCCATAGAGGATCGCCTTTTGTTGATAAGGTTCGAGTTCGCCGTAAGGGATGGTTATGTCGATGTCGTTTGCCTCACAGAATGCTTTTAAAAAGGTGAAGTAGTAGCCTTTGTTAAAACCGTAAACGATCTTGATCGCCCCTTTCTCTATGGGCAAATCGGGATCGATGATCTTCTCAAGATCAAGCGCATAGCGAAGTCCGAGCCCGTCACACTCGCT
Source organism: Helicobacteraceae bacterium (assembly GCA_027052175.1). GTDB lineage: Bacteria > Campylobacterota > Campylobacteria > Campylobacterales > Sulfurimonadaceae > S012-15. The sequence goes on from JALUFE010000069.1 coordinate 5,217, forward strand.
ACACGCTCCCTTGGGCGAGTTGAACGAAAAGCTCAGCGGTTCAAGTTCATCGAAGCTTATCTTACAGTCAAAGCAGGCGTTATGCTCCGAAAAATGCAGATGATGCTCTTTTAGCCCCAGTTCTTCGGCGTTGAGGATGTCGATCTCCAGCTCTCCATAGCTCTCCCCCAGTGCCTTTTCGACATCACCCGCGATGCGTTCTTTGTTCTCCTCTTTGACAACAACACGGTCGATGACCACTTTGATCGTGTGCTTTTTGGTTTTACTAAGCTCTATCTCCTCATCCAGACGCACCATCACACCATCGATCATAGCTCGGACATATCCTTTGTGCACAAGTGACTCCAGCAGATCGTTGAAGCTCCCCTTCTTCTCCCCTACAAGCGGCGCCATGATGACAAGCTTTGAGCCTTCTGGAAGTTTGAGCACCTCGCTGACAATATCACTGGCACTCATCTGTGAAATCACCTTGCCGCACTTATGACAGTGCTGCACCCCTACTCTGGCATAGAGCAGTCGCAAGTAGTCGTATATCTCCGTGATCGTTCCCACGGTTGAACGCGGGTTTTTGGAGGTGGTTTTCTGGTCGATGGCTATGGCGGGAGTCAGACCCTCTATCTTGTCCACTTCCGGCTTGCCTATACGATCCAAAAACTGTCTGGCATAGCTGGATAGGCTCTCCATATAGCGTCGCTGCCCTTCGGCATAGAGGGTATCAAACGCCAAAGTGGACTTCCCGCTCCCAGAAAGCCCCGTAAAGACGATAAGCGAATTTTTCGGTATCTCAAGATGGATGTTTTTGAGATTGTTCTCCCTTGCACCGATGATTTCGATAATATCTTTGTTTTTCAAATTCACTGCCCTGTAAAAAATATTCTATATGCTAGATATATTATCACACATAGATAAAAGAAAAGCAACAATCTTCTTGAAAGAGAGTTACTTGCGATATGTTTAAGATGAATGCCTATGTAAACACCCGCCAAAGAAGACAAGCCGACCATAACACCGCTTGTATAGTCTATATGTCCGCTCAATGCATGCGAAATAAAACCGGAGACTGAAGAGAAAACGACGAAAAAAAGCCCTGCCGATGTCGCTTTTTTAAGTTCGACATGTAAAAAGCCGACAAGGATGGGTACCAGCATCAAACTTCCGCCTACCCCGATAAGCATACTGAAAAAACCTATGACCATCCCGATCAGGAAAAGAATAACGGATGAGACTTTTTTCTCATGATGGTACTCTCTGGTTTTCATAAAGAGTCTTGCAAGCGCAAAGAGGACAAAGAGAAAAAAGATACTCTCAAGCAGCCGGTTCGAGACGAAGGAGGCGACATAGCCGCTGAAAAAAGCCCCACTAAAACCACCCGCTCCTATGATAGAGACAAGCTTCATATCGAGTGTGCCGCGTTTATGGTTGAGGTAACTGCCAAAAACGGAGCTGAAAACCATTTGCACGACAGATATACCTACCGCCGTTTTGATGTCATAACCTAAAAGCAGAAGAACGGGGACAAGCACGGTTCCTCCACCTACTCCGAAAAAGCCGCTGAGAATCCCTACACCCGCACCAACTGCGACAAGCTCTAAAAATGGATTTATCACTATTGTATCAACCTATAAAAATTTAGGAAAAATTGTAACTCATTTTTGCATAAAAGCCGCTTTGAAGCGGGCAGTTCCGCCTCACTCATTTGTCGCTTTTATAAACGGTATTCGCCCAGGTACCGCCGCAGATTTTCGACGAGTCTCCGGAGCATTTCATATCGCAGTTCTCCGCAGTTCCATATTTGCCGTAGGTGTTGCCGCAGAAACATTGACTACCGTACTGTACTCCGGCATATGAGAAACCTTTTTGAGCACAGGTCTGTACACACAGTCCAGGAGTCATTTTTGGACTGTCAAAATTATACTCATTCAAATCTCTCTCCCATTGATCTCTGTAACATCCTATGCGATGCAGGACTTTCTTGCCTGACTCTTTTGTTGCAGTTTTTCTATTTTTTAAAGAAACACGATACACACTGTTGGCCCAGGTACCACCGCAGACCTTCGAAGCATCTCCACTGCAGGGCATGTCGCAATTTTCAGCTTTACCATATTTTCCATACCCGTTACCGCAGAAACACTGTCCTCCATACTGCACGCCGGCATATGAGAAACCTTTTTTTGCACAAGACAGCTTACACGCTTCCGGCGTCATCAAATCACTCGAAAAAAAATATCCGCTTAAATCTCTGTCCCATTGATCTTTATAGCATCCTACATATTCTTCCTCTTTTTTACGGGGAGTGATATCCTCCCTTTTATAACCCGATATTACTGCGCTATCTTTTACTGCAGGAGGGATCACATTTTTAAGCCAGCATTTTGGCATCGGCCCCTGTTTTGTATATGGCTTGACATATGCCCATGCTTTGCATTTTTCATCCTTTTGACAAGCATCTTGACACAGTTTATAATCCGGATACGGCAGATCGAAGCTTTTGTAATCCCTTCCCGGTCTGTCGATATCGAACTGAAGATTCTCCGTAAAAATTTCACTCGATCTTTGTGGATTGAGTATCTCATATACGCTGTTGGCCCAAGAGCCGCCACAGATTTCCACTGCATCTCCACTGCAGGGCATGTCGCAATTCCCGGCTTTACCGTATCTGCCGTATTCGTTATCACAGATACACGTTTGACCATACTGCACTGCCGCATATTTGAAATTTCTTCTTCCACATTCTCTTACGCAGTTCTCGACTGTCAACTTGCTGCTGTTAAAACCAAAAGCATGCAGGTCTCTGTCTTTATAACTTGCAGGATTTCCTTGGTCTTTGTAGCATCCTGCTGATCTATACTGAAATCCCGCATACCTTTTTATCTCATTTGTTTTCCGCCTCTTTTGTATCGGTGCAGACTCTTTCGCGCCCATTCTCCGGCTTTTATTTTCTTTTAAATCCATTTTTTTCTTGTGCATCTGCATAATTTTGAGTATAGAGGTGACATCTCCTATAGCAAATTTTCTTCTTGCATAAATTTTTCCATCGACACGAAAAACAACTTCATACAGACCACTCGGCCACTCTTTTGGAAATTGGATATTTCCCGTTATCACTCCCTCTTTTTTAGCTTTTCCAAGACGAATCTTTCCGTCGATTTTATATAACAGATAATTTTGAACTTTCCCGCTTTGAACAACATACCACTCCACTGAAAACGGTGAATGGTCTTGGATGTTTTTAAATAAAATCAACACAAAAATTTTATGTTGGGAATTTGGAAAGTATTCACTTACACCAATTGGTGTAACCGTTCCATTCGCATTTTTTTCCATACCTCTTGCCAGATATATTTTCACATTGTCGTTTACTCTCTCTTTTTTCTCGTTGAACAAAGAATAAATCGTAAAATTTTTAGTAAAGAGCAATTTCCCTTTGTTAAAAACCGCTATGGAGTAATGACCGGGCGGCAACTTGCTTCTTCCTGTTTTATAATAGATATGGAGTATATCCGTATAGGGTTCCAATGTTATGTCTGTCTTGTCCAACTCTATGTTCGACTCCGGCAATGCATCTTTGCAAATCCAAAGAATTTGTATCGTATCTTCTTTCCCCACACCTCTAAAATGAAAAAGTGCGTGTATGGTATCGACACTGGAAGGAAAACGATCCGTAATCTTCCCCAGTACTACTTTCTTTCCCTGCGGATACTCCGTAGCGCTTTGTGAAAGCTCTACAGTACTCACTTCATACGCATCAGCAATACCATTCAATATCAAGAACAAAAATAAAAACCACTTCATCTCATCCCCTTTCTATCATTGTAGCACAATTAAAAATAAAAATAATTAAAACACAAAACTTCTTTCAAAAAGAGGGATGTTTAATTTTCATTTGATGCTATATCAAGTATAATCATTATCAAAAACACCAAATGGTACCCAAATGCTCGAAACAATGATAAAAGCCGCTTCTCACTTTTGCAAAGACCAACTTGGAACGGAAGTGACAAAAAAACAAAATATAAAAAATATAAAAGATGGAGCGCTTCTTGCTTATATAGATATAACCATGGAAGATACCAGAAAATACAGAATATACCTGAGAGCAGAAAAAGAGTTCGTTCAGCTCGTCGCGAAAATTTTCCTGGAAGAGGAGACAAGCAGCGAAGAAACTATGAGAGATATGATGATGGAATGTGCAAATCTTATAGTAGGAAGTGCAAAAGTAATTGCTTCCAAGAATGGTATAGCGTTTAGTATTTCGACTCCCCATATAAAAGAAAAAATGCCCGACGATGACCAGCCGGAAGAATCCGCACTCTTGCAGTGCAGCGGAAAAACTCTCGCGATAGCGATCAAAAAGATCAACAAGGTTACAGAGTGAAAGATATAAAAGAAACGGAATGTGACGATATAGAAAAAGCGCTCGAATGGATGGACTACTCCGGTCTGCTCGATATGGAAGTTGAATTCGTCGCCATACTTGGAGAAACGGACGAGACTCTTGCGGAAATTCTCAAATGGGAAAAGGGAACTATCATCGATTTGAAAAAACCGGCAGGTGAAAGTGTCGAAAGCTACGTCAACGGTCGGATACTTGGAAAAGGTGAAGTGATGGTATATGAAAAAAATCTGGCTATTCGTATCAACGAAGTTCTTGACTCAAGTGCAGTGCTGTATCATCTTTCAAAAGAGAGGCTGAACAATGATTAGAATTTTTACATTATCGATACTTCTTTTGAGCACGCTCTTTGGATCGAATATCTTGAGTTACAATATCTACGACCGCACGGACAGAGTGGATGTCATGCTGACATTCGATACCCCCTATCGCGGAAAAATTCTAAAAAGCAGGTACAGTTCCAAAATAGTACTCAAACTTTACAATGCCAAGATTGAATCCAGCAAGATCAAGCGTCTCTCATCCCGATTTCTCAAAAGCATCTCCATAAACCCGATGGACGGCTACACCCAGATAGTCGCATCAGTTCCTACAGCAGACATCGTTCTCAAAGCTTCCAAAACGGCTGACGGTTATGGCCTTCGACTTCGTTTCATAAAAAAGAGTGCTCTCCAGAGCGCATCACAAATAAAACAGCAGGCGACTCAAAGCGTTTCAGAAGATAAACTTTTCCCCAATCTTCCAACAAAAAAAAGAGCTGATATCTCTACAAGTTACTATGTAGTTGTAACACTTTTGTTGATAGCGGTCATCGTGATGCTGATACTCAAAAGAAAACTTACGCAAACAAGTACGGTTTCAAAGAAAAAAACCGGTTGGCTTTTTAAAAACAATGCCCCAAAAGCCCCTGCAATGCAAACCACATACAAACATACCTCAAGTGAAGATGTCTCCATCCGCTTTCAAAAACGTCTCGATGAACATAACAGCGTCGTGATGCTCGATTTTCACGAACAGAGTTACCTCGTTTTAGTGGGAGAACACAACAATCTGTTGCTCGATAAATTTCACGGAGCGACTCCTGTAACGCAGGAAGAGTTTGAATCGCTGCTCGAAGAGAAAAACAGCGAGCTCGATGCTTTTTTGAAAGTGGAGCAAAAAGCGGATCAAAAAGTCCATCAAGATACAGATCTTCTGCGGATATTTTCCGACAAGGCATCCAACACTCCATACGAATAAATGCCAACAATTTCACAAAAATCATTTTCAAAAAGAGTGCTCCAGAGACAACACAGACAGTACAAAAAAATTGAAAAAATATAATATTTGTTTGTTGCATCAATTATAAAGTACCTCTAAATCGGCAATGCAGTCATTTTGCTCATAATCAAGTCTTTTTTTAAAAAAGATGAACTAAACTGAGTACTTAGATTGTTTTGAAGGCACGAAGCCGTAACTATGTTGAAAAAAATCAATACAGAGTAAAAGCAAGCCTTTCCCTCTTATCCCTCTTAAAATGTTAGTTTGCTGATGGAGTAATGAAATAAAGCACAAAATTGCATAAACTACATTATATGGGGAATAGAAATATCTTAGACGACATTGGATTAAAGGAATCAAAAGAGACTGTGAGTGCCTCACGCGGCACTCATAAGGAGGTAATGACGATTAAAAATCGCCTTGTGCTGCTTTGGCAGGAATCTCTGTCATAGCTTTTTTAACTTTTGTTGCAAGTTCAAGCATTTTTGGAGGAAGCGGATAACCACCGTGGATGGCAAGAGTCAAGTCCATAGTGATAAGATATGCGTCACCGTTTCCATACTGTACATACATAATTCTACATGGCATAAAACCACCGAAATATCTTGAGTAGTTCAAAAAGACTTTTGCGATGTGAAGGGAGCAGAGAGACCAAATTCTCGCCTCTTTTACTTCATTTGGCTTCGCATCCTCTTTTGTAAACATTTTAACATAACCTGTAACTCTCATGTTGTACTCTTCAGCAAGCGCCTGAATAGATTCTTTTACATCATCGCCACTTACATCTTCGGCAACTTTATACTCATTCATCATCGCTTTGGCGGGGTCACCCGTTTCTACAACAGTCGTAAACATTTTGTCATATGCGTCCATCGCACCGTCATCGAGCTTATGCGCACCCGTCACTGCCATCCATCCCATATGCATTGTCGAACATCCTGAAATGAACATCGCCAAACCAAGTGCCATTAATACACTTACTATACTTCTAACCATAGAACTTCCTTTGAGTTTGATTTGTATTGAGCGTCATTATACTACTCTAAAAATTAAAGCAAATTAAAAAAGAA